>JAYVGA010000358.1:0-6933 GCA_043772635.1 Chitinophagaceae bacterium | reverse complement strand
GCCATCATCTTTTTTATCAGGATAACTTATTTAAATGCCATTCATGCGTCTATAAAAAAAGGCATATTCAGCAGCGATGATATTTATATAAATGATCAGCATACTTTAGATATTCTTATGCAGAAAATTAAGGCAGGTAAACAAAATGAAGTTATTTATGCACTTAATTTACTGGAGAAATCGGGGTATGCCCATTTAAATACCCTGTTAGAAAATGAACTTTATGAAAACAACGATGCAGAAGTAAAAAAATATGTGTTGGACAGGATGGAAGTTACCGGCAAAGTAAATGTGCCTGTTTTGAAAAATCTTTACATAAAAGAAGCCGATACTGGAGTTAAAGAAAAAATTGTTTCACTGCTTTTTAAGTATGACCTGGATTATTTAAAAGAATCTGCGGATAAAATAAATGATCATGAGCCCGGCATACGAAAGATAATTATTATCCATTTATTAAATCAGCGGGAATTTAATTTTTTGTTTAAAGCGGGGGAAGAAATTAACCAGATGCTGTACTCGTCAAACCCGGCAGACAGGGAACTTGCTTTAGAAATTTTCAGAGAACTAAAACATGTGCAGTTTTCGGATGCTATAGCTATATTGATAAACGATGAAGAAATTGCAGTAAAACGGGTGGCTATTATTACAGCCTGTACACTTAAAATGCAAAATCTTTTACCATCGGTTATCGGGCTTTTAGAACAGCCATTGGATAAAAATATTGTGCTTAAAGGCCTGCATTTGTATGGCGATTCACTATTTGAAAGCAATCATACACTTCCACAGGAATACCTGGCAGATTTTATTAAAATTGCTGCAAGGGCCAAAGGAAAGTATTCTACAAATTTTTTATTATCAAAATTAAATGATGATGCCACGCTGATGGAAGATAAAATTGTTCATGCGCTATGGGTTAAAGAGTATGAGCCTTTAACACCACAGGAAAAGAATATTTTCATACAATTGCTGGACAGGTATTTAAAAACAGGAATTGAGAAAGTAAACGACTTTAAAATTATCCCGGATTTTAATGAAAAAAATGTGCTTGAAAGAGCCATCTTCAGCGAAATAAAAAATGATCTGGGCACAGCACTTAAAATTGCTGTTATTTTATTTAATAAAAAAGAACTTAACCGTATATTGGAGCTCATGGAAATGGATAAAAACGATAAACTATACAATGCCATGGAAATGATAGAACTATTGCTGAGTAAAAAAATATCTAAAGAATTAAACTTTCTTTTCGATTTTATACTGGATCCGAAACATAATAACTTTAATAGGGTTAAACAGGGGGTAAAAGTATTTTTTACCAAAGTTATTTTTAATGCACCCTTTAGATATAATTCATGGACCAGGGCGGTTTGCATATATTGTGCATGGAAAAATAAGGAAACAGGTATACTCCAAAAGCTGGGAGGGCCGGTCTTGCGCCAAGAGCATTTTCTTGTTAAAGAAACAAAAGATTTTGTAATTGAAAATTATACACCATGATTATTATAGAAAAAATCTTACTGCTCAAAAATTCGGATATTTTTAAAAATTGCAGTGAGGTAGATCTCATAGAGGTTGCCTCTATATGCAGCGAAAACCAGGTAGATAAAAATATAACATTATTTAAAAAAGGAGATGCGGGTAACTGTATGTATTTTATTTATTCCGGTACGGTATCTATTCATGATGGAGAGCACCAGCTGGCCACCCTCTCTGACAATGAAATTTTTGGAGAATTATCCCTGCTTGATTCTGAATCAAGATCGGCCAGTGCAACTACCTTAACCGACTGTATTTTTTTAAAAATAGAACAGGAGGCTTTTTACGATGTAGTAGCCGTGAATACAGATATTTTAAAGGGAATTATGAGAACATTGTGCCGGAGGCTAAGGGAGCAGGATAGAATAACCGTGGAGATGAAGAAACAAATTTCTTAATTTTTTATTCCAGGTTGGTATAATTCATTTTTTTTACGGGTTCTCTAAGCTTTTGGGAACTGGTAGTATGATAACGATGATTTTTTAAAAATTTCTTTTGTAATTTTTTCCATTCCGCTTCACTGGTAATTATCGCATAATGTAAAAATTCTTTTTTTAAGCGGTTAGTGATCTTGGGAAAATCGTTTCTTCCTAAATAATCCAGGTCTGCATCACAAATAATTTTTTGCAGTAAAGTCTTTGGTTTTTGCGGCACTTTGGTGGCCATAATTAGACCCTGTATAATTTTTTTATCAAGCTCAGTAAAATTTAATTTACCGGCGTCTTGTAAAAAAATTGCACAGCTTTTTTCTTCATGTCCAATATAAGTTTCAAGAAAACCTGCATCATGATATAAAGCAGCTACTTTTAATAAATACATCTCATGCTCATCAACACCTTCTTTTAATCCTATCCTGGCAGAATGTTTTAATACATCAAGTGTATGATCGATAGAATGATAATAAAGTTCAGGAGCTAAAGCTTTTAGTCTTAGATGTACCAGTTTATTTATCTTTTCAAAATTGTTATCCCGCATCTCCTTTAAATATTTTCTTGTACTAATATAACATAAATCCAAATAAGCAGGTAGAATTATCTTGGAATAGTGCTATACCATCATTTTAAAGAGAATTAAATGCAATAAGATATAAACTCAAAGTTTATAGCCTTAATTTTTTAAAGCGTTATTTTTTTGGAAAGAAGCAACAGGCTGCACTAAACTACACTTTATGAGATATGGCTAAGCGGATTAAGTTAAAGAGTGTTGATTTTTAATTTGTGTATTTTTTTTTACAGGCAGGAGTAGTGCTTAGGTTTGAATTAAAATTTTAAAAGGGAAAGCTGTGTACCGCTTCATTCTTTTAATTGTATATTTTAAAAGAGACAAAATGACAACCATTTTTTAGGTCATGAAGAAATCACAAATTTTAAAAAGCATTTTTTTAGATATATCAGTATTTTTTTAAAACACATTAGTAGGGCAACCGGTTTTTGATTTTTTGCCCGTAAGACCGTTCTTGTTATTACCTATCAGGTAACTAATTCTAAGCCCCGTTGTATAATACCAGTCTTTAAGTTTTGGATTTCCTCTTTGTGATCCTTCTGCGGGGTAGGCTGCAGTTGCTCCTGCAATTTCTGATCCCCGGTAAGCAAAAGCAGCTGCCTGTGGGCCTCTTGCTGCAGCCAAAACTGAAGAGTCAGCATAAGTTCCGCTTACATCATCCAGGTAATCCGTAAAAAGTTTTCTTAAACCAACCTCTAATCCAACCTGCAGTTTATCGCTCAGCGCAAGCTTTATACCTCCACCAAATGGAATAGCAAGTTGATTATTTGAGTATAATTTTTTTTGTGGATATTGAATAAGTCCCTGGCCCTCCGTTGTGAGCGATCTTAGAAATACCTTGTTACCTGCGGTATCAAAAGAGTAGGGGTTAAAATGAAAAGCAGCTATACCTGCAAAAACGTAAGGAGTATAACCTCTGTCATTAATATCTAAAATATTATATTCTAATGCCAACTGTGCCTCCCAAACAATAGATTTAAAGCGAAGATTTCTAAACACAACGTCTTTTGCTGCTGCTCCTGTTTCATCGCTACTGGATAAACTTATATAGCTGGCAGCTCCACGTAAAATCAATTTATTAGTTAAATCATAGGATAGACCAAGCCCAAGTGTTGGTTTAGATTGATTTAAATTAAATTTTTTACTTTGTAAATCTCCCTGGTAATTAGCTGCGCCTGCATAAATATCTGCATGTAATTTTTGCGAATAAACAGCCAGGTTACCAAGGCTGATAAGTAATATCAATAGGATTTTCATATTAATGATGTAAGGGGTAATTAAATTTTATATGGATTAACCAAAAATCATTCCTAATAAATTTTTTGTTCCCCAATACAAATATTTCTGAAAAAAACTTTTACTAACTCTTTGCTATTTAAAATACTACCCTTACCTTTGCACTCCAAATTAAAAAACGGAATTTTAAAGTTCTTTAAATATGTCACAACGAATCAGAATCAAATTACAGTCTTACGACCACAATTTAGTTGATAAATCTGCGGAGAAGATTGTAAAAACTGTACGCAGTACAGGGGCAGTGGTAACAGGTCCAATTCCTTTACCTACGCATAAAAAAATATTTACCGTGTTGCGTTCGCCCCACGTAAATAAAAAAGCCCGTGAGCAGTTTCAATTGTGCACACATAAACGTTTGTTGGATATTTACACCAGCAGCAGCCGTACGGTTGACGCTTTAAGCAAATTGGATTTGCCAAGTGGTGTAGATGTTGAAATAAAAGCTTGATGAACCTCCCTGATAAGCGGGGAAGGCACCAGGTAAGCTCTTAAAAAAATAAATATTGAACACCTAACTCCTCATTTGCGGAGCGCTGGGTATAAAAAAGATACAATGAAAAGTATTATTGGTAAGAAGATTGGCATGACCAGTATCTTTGATACTAATGGCAAACAAACAGCCGTTACCATCATAGAAGCAGGGCCATGTGTTGTTACACAAAAGAAAACCGTAGAAACAGACGGTTATAATGCCCTCCAGATCGCATTTGGCGACAAAAAAGAAAAGCACTCCATCAAAGCCGAAACCGGCCACTTTGCAAAAGCTAATACAGCTGCAAAAAAAATAGTAAAAGAAATACGCAATAGCGAATCAGATAAAAACATTGGAGAAACCATTACCGTTGACATTTTTGCCGAAGGCGATGATGTAGAAGTAGTAGGTACCACCAAGGGTAAGGGTTTCCAGGGTGTGGTAAAGCGTCACGGCTTTCATGGCGTTGGTGGTCAGTCTCATGGCCAGCACGACCGCTCAAGAGCTCCGGGTTCTATTGGTAACTCATCAGATGCCAGCCGTGTGTTTAAAGGTATGCGTATGGCTGGCCGCATGGGTCAGGACAGGGTTACCATGAAAGGCCTTAAAGTGGTAAAAATATTTGCAGAAAAAAATTATATACTGGTAAGTGGTTCCGTTCCGGGTCACAACGGTTCAATCGTTTTAATTCAAAAATAAAAACGCAACCGAAACAGAATTAGGTTTTATAAAATAAAGTACAATGCAACTGGATATATTAAATACAAAAGGCGAAAAAACCGGGAGAACAGTAGAACTACCGGAAGAGATTTTTGGAATTGAGCCAAACGACCACGTTATTTATCTTGCTGTAAAGCAATACCAGGGCGCACAGCGCCAGGGATCTCACAAGGTAAAAACCCGTGCAGAAGTAAAAGGTTCTTCCAAGAAATTACACAAACAAAAAGGAACCGGTGGTGCCCGTAAAGGTAACCTGCGTAATCCTTTGTATAAAGGTGGTGGTACTATTTTTGGACCAAAGCCACATAAGTACGATATCAAACTGAATCGTAAAGTAAAAGATCTGGCTAAAATGAGTGCCCTTGCTTACAAAGCAAAAGATAATGCTATTGTAGTGCTGGAAGATATGAACATGGATGCACCAAAAACAAAAACTTTTACAGGTATATTAAATAGTCTTAACCTTGGCCGTAAAAAAGCCCTGGTAGTTATTCCTGAATACAACGATAATTTATACCTGAGCCTGCGTAATGTGGCCGGTGTAAGTGGTACGGTAATAAGTGATATGAATACTTCTGATATTCTTAATGCCAATGTACTGGTGTTAACAGAAAGTGCAGCAAAACTTTTTTCTATAGAAGAAGTAGAAGCAGAAGCATAAAACTAATTAGCAAATTAGCCAATATGCTAACGTGATGATGGATGAAAAATAAATTAACAAAGTTTCGATTAGCACATTGGCTAATTAGTAAATTATCAAATTAGAATTATGAAACTGTCTGATGTTTTAATAAAGCCTGTTTTATCTGAGAAAGCCAATAAGCAATCAGAAAAAATGAACCGATACACTTTTGTTGTAGACAGGAAGGCTAACAAACTGGAAATTAAAAAAGCTGTAGAACAGTTTTATGGTGTTCAGGTAGAAGATGTAAATACTGCCGTAATGCCTTCTAAGCTTAAATCAAAATATACCAAAGCCGGATATATTGTAGGCCGTAAGTCTGCAAAAAAGAAAGCTGTAGTTACCGTTGCAGAAGGTGAGACAATTGATATTTACGGAGCAACTGTATAAAAATATTAATGAATGGTAATTCTGCTACCGCAAAATGCAGAGATTAATAAATAAAAGTTAAGAGTTAAGAGTTAGAACACTTAAAACCCGGAACCCGAAACCTGAAACAATAATAAAAATGGCACTTAGAAAATACAAACCAACCACAGCAGGAACCCGTTGGAGAATTGGTAATGCTTATGCAGAGATTACTACCAATGTTCCTGAAAAATCTTTGCTGGAGCCACAAAAGAATACAGCTGGCCGTAATGCACAAGGCAGAAGAAGTATGCGTTATATGGGTGGTGGTAATAAAACCATGTACCGTTTTGTAGATTTTAAAAGAAATAAAAAAGATATACCTGCTACAGTTAAAACAATTGAGTACGATCCAAACCGTACTGCATTTATTGCTTTATTGTCTTATGCAGATGGAGAAAAACGTTACATACTTGCTCCACAGGGTTTGCAGGTAGGTCAAATTATAATTAGTGGCGATAATGCAGTGCCGGAACTGGGCAATGCATTAATGCTTAAAAATATGCCTCTTGGTACCAACGTACACAATATTGAAATGCAGCCGGGTCAGGGTGGTATACTTGTAAGAAGTGCAGGTACTTCAGCCCAGCTTAATAACAAAGAAGGAAAATACGCAGTACTTAAAATGCCAAGTGGTGAGTTGAGAAAAATTTTGATCAACTGTTATGCAACTGTTGGTGTTACCAGCAACAGCGATCATAGTTTAGAGAGCATGGGTAAAGCAGGTAGAAACCGTTGGAAAGGTATTCGCCCACGTACAAGAGCAGTAGCCATGAACCCTGTAGATCATCCGATGGGTGGTGGTGAAGGTAGAGCAAGT
>JAYVGA010000357.1:0-2994 GCA_043772635.1 Chitinophagaceae bacterium | reverse complement strand
AAAGCGGAGAAAATTTCTCCGCTTTTTGTTTGTAAGTATTTTAATAATTTAAAGTGCAAAACCGGTTCTTCCTCCGCCTGCAGCAAATGTTGCCTGCATTCTTGTATTTTGCCCGGCACTGAACATATACATACATGCATCATAAGTATAATCCATATAGTTCATCGTTTGCATTGGAATGGTTGATGAGCAACTGCCATAAGCAGGAAAAGCAGGGCAGCCATAGTTTGAAGTCTGGTGAACGGGTGTATCACCAACAAAATCGTTTCCGCAGGTAGCATCGCCCCAAATATGACGAAGGTTTAACCAATGGCCAACTTCATGTGTAGCTGTTCTGCCCAGCCCATAAGGAGCGGCAGCAGTGCCAGTATTTCCAAAAGCATTGTCTTCTATTACAACCCCATCGGTAGCCAGTGCGCCACCCGGAAATTGTGCATATCCTAAAATGCCACCGCTCATATTGCAGCTCCATAAGTTTAAGGTATTAGATGGACTGGTAGGGTCTATACCGCCTCTCTTAGATTTTTTCATGCTGTCATCTGTTCTCCAGCTTGCTTTTGTAGTAGCTTGCCTGGTTATACCTGCCAGTTGAAACCTTATTTTGGTATCGCCTGAGCGCACAGCCTGAAAATAAGCAGGAGTACTTGCATAATCAGCATTTAAGGCAGAAAAATCTGCATTCAAAACTGCAATCTGCGAATTGATCTGGGCATCAGAAATATTTTGGGCAGCAGTATTATACAAAACATTTACCCAAACTGGTATCACCACATTGCCGCCAGATAAAAAACTGGAGGGAGGATTTTTAATAAATGCTTCGGTAACTCTTTCTATAGCATTCATCCTGTCTGCCAATGAGGGGTCGGCCAAAAGTTGAGCTGCCAGTACTTCTGTAGAAGCGCAGCGATGCACTAAAGAAGCGTTGTCATCATTTGTAATTTCATTTACAGAGGATTTGTTACACCCGAATGCAAACACTACCAAGCCTGCAAACATTAAGAACGATTTCTTCATACTTTTTTAATTTAGTTTAGTTTAATAATGAGTCCATAAGATATAGTAATAAATAAATCTAAAAATCAATCTCATTCATTTTATTTTTTAAAAGTTGAACGAACATCATTATAGTTATATGAATAGTAAAGGCTTAGGCAGAAAACTAAGTTTTGAATGTGGACAAAAAAACCCCCGCTACAATAGCGGGGGCAACAGTTGGTTTTGGCAAACAAACTTTAGCGCATTTTCTGCGCTGAGTACTAATAAACACTTAAAACAAACAAAGCAGTATTTTCTGTGGTTTTAGTATGTAAAACTTTCAATTACGCATATATGACAAAGCTTTCTGTTGATTTGCTGCTTATTTATTAAAAAAAAATTGGATAAATAGCACGGTCTGTTCTATTAGACTGTTTAATAGTAAATTGCAACCAATTTTAAAAATCATGTGGAGCATTTGTAAAAAGGAAATAAACCAGTTTTTTAGCAATCTTACCGGTTATATTGCTATTATTCTTTTCTTATTGGTATGTGGCATCTTTCTTTTTGTGCTCCAGGACAGCAGCCTCTTTGAATATGGCTATGCCTCTCTTGATAAATTTTTTTCTCTGGCACCCTGGATTCTGCTGTTCCTGGTGCCGGCCATTACCATGCGTTCTTTTTCCGATGAATTTAAAACGGGCACATTTGAAATTCTTAAAACCAAGCCTTTATCTGCCTGGCAAATAGTAGGAGGTAAATACCTGTCTGTATTATTGGTAATGGCATTTGTAATAATCCCCACTTTTATTTACATCATTACAATAAAAACTTTAAGTGCATCCGGAAGTATAGATTCGGGAGGAATAGCCGGCAGTTACCTTGGTTTATTTTTACTGGCAGCAGTTTTTGCAGCTATCAGTATTTGCTGCAGCAGTTTTACCAGCAATGCAGTGGTAGCTTTTTTAATCAGCACATTCGCATGCCTGGTTTTATATTTTGGTTTTAATGCGGTAAGTAGGTTACCCGTGCTGCAGGGTACTGCAGATTATTATGTAGAAATGCTGGGGATAGATTTTCATTACCGCAGCATTAGCAGGGGCGTGCTGGACAGCAGGGATCTCTTGTATTTTGCAAGCATCATTTTTTTATCGTTATTAATCACATTTAAAAATATAAAAAAGAAATAAGGGTATCCCTTTTTAATATTCTGTTTAAAGAAACGTAGCCGGAGAGAAAAGCGAAAAACAGGCGAATGCAAAAAAACTAAAGATTAATTATGAAAAATGTTTTCAATAAAATATGGGATAGTAAAATCTGGTTATTGATTACATTAATAATTTTATTTGCCATAAACTGGGCGGCCGCAGTGTGGCATAGCCGCATAGATTTTACCAACGAAAAAAGATTTACCCTTAGCAATGCTACCATACAGTTACTAAAAAATATAAAGGAGCCTGTGCAGGTAACTGTTTTTTTAAAGGGAAATTATCCAAGCGGGTTTAAAAAATTATCGGCTGCTACAGGAGATCTGCTGCAGGAGTTTAAAGAAGTATCGGGTAAAAATTTTCAATTCAATTTTATTTCGCCTGATGATATAATGCCCGGCACAAATATAAAATATGCCGATACAATTGCAGCAATGGGCATGCTGCCCATTAATCTTACCTCGCAGGTAAAAGAAGGACAGCAGCAGCAATTTGTTTACCCGTATGCATTGCTGCACTATGGCCAAAAAACTTTGCCCATTACATTGTACCAGGGAAAAACGCCGCTCATTAATTTCCAGGAATTAAACAGTGCAGAAGCCTTGCTGGAATACAATGTTGACAATGCTATTTCTAAAATTACACAAACCGAAAAGCAAGTAATTGGGTATGCTACCGGTAATGGGGAACCGATGGATAATAGTGTGTACGACCTGGTAGAAAACAACCTGAATATAGACTATGCCTTATCGCTTTACAACCTGGAAAAACAACCCTTTGTTCCCAAAGAATTTAAAGTACTGGTAATTGT
>JAYVGA010000356.1:0-8574 GCA_043772635.1 Chitinophagaceae bacterium | reverse complement strand
GCAGCAGTTGTATTAATAAGTAAAGAAAAAGCAATGGCGCTTGGCTTAAAACCAATCGGGAGAATTGTATCATATGCCGATGCTGAGCAGACGCCTGAGTGGTTTACAACCACACCATCCCTTGCAGTTCCTTTAGCAGTAAAAAAAGCTGGATTACAGATGTCGGACATTGATTACTGGGAATTGAATGAGGCATTTGCAGTAGTAGGGATTGAAAATACTAAAAGAATGCAGCTTGATCCTGAAAGAGTGAATGTACATGGTGGGGCGGTTAGTATTGGACATCCGCTGGGATGCAGTGGTGCCCGCATCATTGTTACACTTTTAAATGTGCTAAAAGCAAATAATGCCAGGTACGGTGCGGCAGGAATTTGCAACGGGGGTGGGGGAGCGAGCGCTATGGTGATAGAGAATGTAATGTAGTTAGTTAATAGAGCAATGGTCAAAATTCAAAGGTCAATGGGTAATCAATGTCGTTGACTTAAGATATCGAGAGAGATAATGCTCAATATTTCCCTAAATTATTGTAGGGACTCAACAAAAAATTTTCAATGAAAATGCACCTGCCTTTTATAATTGAAAATTGAGAATTGATTATTGAACATTTGTTCTTAAGTAAACGGCATTGAATGGGTAATGGGCATTATTAAGATAGTTCTCTGCATTATTTAAATTTTAAATAGAAATTGTTTGTTGAAAATTGAATAATGAATATTTTATTTTTGGATAGGGAACTAAACAATAACGGATTAATAAAAGAATAATTTTTACTATATCAAACGCCTTCTAATGCTGGAGGCGTTTTGTTGTAAAAATGCAACACCGAAAATAATTGGAATAATTGACAGCTAAATCTCAATTTGTTTGTATGCCCGTTATAGAATAAATTTGCCCACAATTAAAAAAACAATAAACCAACATGCGACAAATAGCCTTTAGAGAAGCTTTAAGAGAAGCAATGCAGGAAGAAATGAGAAGGGATGAGCGGGTATTTTTAATGGGAGAGGAAGTAGCAGAATACAATGGTGCCTACAAAGTGAGCCAGGGCATGCTGGAAGAATTTGGCGAAAAAAGAATAATTGATACACCCATAGCTGAACTTGGTTTTACCGCTATTGCAGTGGGAGCCGCACAAAATGGCCTGCGCCCCATTGTAGAATACATGACCTGGAACTTTGCAGTATTACCCCTGGATCAGATATTAAACACGGCCAGTAAAATGCTGGCTATGAGCGGCGGACAGGTGGGTTGCCCCATTGTTTTTAGAGGTGCAAACGGCAGCGCCGGTCAGTTAGGTGCCCAGCACTCTACTGCTTTTGAAAGTATGTATGCAAATATCCCAGGGCTTAAAGTTATTTCTGTAAGCAACCCCTACGATGCAAAGGGTTTATTAAAAGCTGCAATAAGAGATGATGATCCTGTAGTTTTTATGGAGAGTGAGGTAATGTATGGCGAAAAAGGAGAAGTGCCGGAAGAAGAATATATTTTGCCCATTGGCAAAGCTTTTATTAAAAGAGAAGGTAAAGATGTAACCATTGTTTCTTTTAATAAGATGATGAAAGTGGCACTGGGTGCAGCCGAAGAACTGGCCAAAGAAGGTATTGAAGCCGAAGTGATAGACCTTGCCACTATCAGGCCGATGGATTGGTTTACCATTTTAGAAAGTGTAAAAAAAACCAACCGCCTTGTAATTGTAGAAGAGCAATGGCCCTTTGCTTCTATCAGTTCAGAAATCAGTTACCGTATACAAAAAGAGGGATTTGATTACCTGGATGCTCCCATCCGCAGGATAACATCTGTAGATGCTCCCATGCATTATGCGCCAAACCTTGTAGCACTCTACTTGCCGGATGTATCCCGTACCGTAAAGCTGGTGAAGGAAGTAATGTATCAAAAGAAATAAAAAACATAAGATAGTATTAAAAAACGGGAAGCAAAAGTTTCCCGTTTTTTTTATCCTACATGCTTCAAATAAGTGTAAGAGAACGAAGGGTAAAAGATGCATTTGTGTACACGCAGGTAAATGTTGCTGGCTTTACAAAAACTTGAGATAATAATGAAACAAAAAAGTCTTAACTAATGATCTTAAATTATTTAGCTACAGCCATCTTTACTTTTTTGTTCTTTATTTTTTCTTCCTCAATTATTTTTACTACCTGGTCTATTTTAGATTTACGTACCGCAGCAAAGGCTGTAAAATCTTTTACTTCAATAAGGCCAATCTCATCTTTTTTAAGATTTCCTTTTTGAGAAAGAAAACCTACAATATCTATTTTGTTTATCTTATCTTTTTTGCCGGCAGAAATAAACAGGGTGCTCCACTTGGGTTTTTCGGGCAGCGAAAGTTTTTCCGGCATTTTAAATGCTACCGAATTTTCTTTTATGTACCGGGGCAAAGTTTCATCTTCTGCATAAATTACATACACATTGCCTGTAGCGTTCATGCGGGCAGTACGGCCATTGCGGTGTGTAAAAGCCGCTTCATCCGGTGGCATATGATAATGAATAATGTTGCGGATATTGGCAATATCAAGGCCACGGCTGGCAAGATCGGTAGTTACTAAAATATCTGAGCTGCTATTTCTAAATTTGCACAAAGCTACTTCTCTGTCCTGCTGCTCCATACCACCATGATAAAATACATTTACAATTCCCTGCTCACTTAAAAAATTACTGGCTCTTTCTACCGATTCCCGGTGGTTGCAAAATACAATGGTAGAAGTGTTGCCGGTGTAACAAATCAATTGCAGCAGTGTATCTAATTTATCTTTATTAGCAGAGAAGAGTGTATTGATTCTCAATATATCAGCAGCAATTCCGTTTTCTGGTAATTCATTGAGGGTAACCGGGTTTGTCATTTTTACAAAGTCGGGGATTACCTCTGTATAGGTAGCAGAAGTGAGCATTCTTTTCTCCACAGCAGGCAATGATTTAATAATGTATTCCATCTCTTCTAAAAAGCCGAGCTCGAGAATTTTATCAAATTCATCCAGCACCAAAAATTTAATCTGGCTCAGGTCTATATTATTTCTGCGGATATGATCTGCCATGCGGCCGGCAGTACCAATAATAATAGCTGGAGGTTGCACCAGGTTATTTTCTTCAATTTCTCTTTTATGGCCACCATAGCAACAGGTTATTTTGTAGCCTGCCTGCATTTGTTTTAAAACAGCATCTATCTGTAGCGCAAGCTCACGGCTAGGTACCATTATTAATGCCTGGCAAAGTTTTACATCCGGGTTAAGCGATTCTAAAATTGGAATTAAAAATGCCAGCGTTTTTCCGGAGCCCGTGGCAGATAATAAAATGAGTTCATCGTTTTGGGTAATAGATTCAATGGCTTTTAACTGCATTGAATTTAAAGATTCAATTTTTAGTTTTTGTAACCAGGTGTTTATTTCGGGCATGTTTTCCATGGCGCAAATGTAGCACTTAAAATTTTGGGGTGATAAGGGGCAAAATTCAATATCCTGCTGCAGCACTTATTTTAAAGAGGTTTATAACTAAGCGAAATAGAAGGATTGGCTCCCTTTGCTGGCGTGCTGATAGTAATTATCACAGGATTATTACTGCCATTAATATTTCCGGTAAATGGGCGGTCATTCATATTGTCAAAAACAAGATTTGTAATAATTGAATGGTTATAATTTCCTGTAAAAGTAGTAGAATTGGGGGTTCCCGGAGCCCTGTTACCAGCAAAATTACCGCTGGCAGAACCCTGTGGAGGAAGGGTAAGAAAGAATAGCTTATCTGTGCTACTATTTACATTAACCCAGCCGTTAGCAGCAGAAAGATCGGGGATATATGTATCAGCCACCGGATCGGAACCTCCGCTGCAGGAAATAAATGTAAAAAGAAAAGACATTAATGTAATGATGAATAAAATTTTAAACGTTTTCATATTAGTATATTTTAAAAATGATAAATTAAAAGTCTGATAATTGATTAATAAATTCATTGATCCTTAATTCAAGTGCCTCCAATTTTATTGACAGTAAGGGAAGGGCTGTATCTATTTCTTTTTGAATTTTGATTTTGTTCTCATTTTTGTTACCGGGCAATTCGCCCATAAAATATTGATTGATGTTGTTTTTAATATCATTAAAAGGCAGAATATTTTTTTTGTGAATATCATTTAAGATGGTATCGGCTATTCCTTCAAAAGCCTTTCGTAAAAGATCGTTTTGCCAGTAGTCTGAAATTTTTTGGGCATACACAGCATGGCTTTCATTTATTTTTTCTATCCAGGGATTATAATCGTTTACTGCCTGCATAAGTTTTTGTAAAGCATTTGGGCTGGAAAAAGCAAAACCCGAAGTGTATTTAAAAGCATTTTTTAAATCCTGTGCCTGCACCAGGTAGTTTCTGAGTGCCCTGGTTATTTCCGGGTAAAAGAGATCAATACCATCTTGTTTTTCCCTTGCAGTTCTGATATCTTCTTTAGAATAATTTAACCGGTTTAAAATTGCTTCAATAGAATCCAGCCTTTTTTGCAGGGGAGCAATATTTACTCCGGGCTTTTTGCCGGCATCATTAAGCTCTTTCAAAATTTTGGTGTACACTTTTAAATTGGGATCATCGCCAAAACTGCCCAGTATAATTTCTGTAATAAGTGCGTTGTCTTTTGGGATAAGTATATTGCCGCCACGGGGATATAGAATAATAAACCGTTTATCCTGCGTTTGCATTCTTACCTGCATTTTTGTGGATGGAACAGCAGTAAGTAAAACGCCGGAAAAATCTGTGGTTGCAGGCTTTCCATCTACCAGCACGGTATAATTTTTAAGCAGTTCGTTTTTATAAATTACCTGTGCTTTAAATAAAACGGTTTGCGCTGTATCATATTTACAAAATAGCAGGAGAATAATATGAATAAAATAAATTTTCATTTTATTGCAGTTGTAGGGTGAGGCCCGCCGTGCCGGAAACTATCTGTGCATTATTGTATTTTAGTTTTTGTGCATCATACACTCTTATATTAATTTCTTTTCCTTCTTTAATGGGCAGCATAGTTTTAAAATTGCCCAAATCATCTGAAGTTTCTTTTGCCATACCATTTTCAAAAACAACCAGGGCATTTTTAACTGGCTGTCCGTTTTTATTTATAACAACACCGCTAACCACAACAGAATCCGGCCTGCGCTGCATAAACAACTCCACAGGCATATTTTCAAAAGGAACTTCAATATTTTGGCTAAGAGGATAATAGCCCTGGGCTGTAGCTAATATATCTATTTTTTTGCCCTGGTATTTTGTATCTATATCAGTAAAAGAAGAAAAACCGTTTTCTATTCTCTGAGAATCGGGTTTGGATAAAAATATTTTTAGCAGCCCGCTACTTACTACTTCATTTTTAGATACGGCACCAAATACGGTAAACTTTAAAGGAAACATATCTTTTTTTGGCATGAATTTATACCCCAGGAAAACCAATATTACCAAAACAACAATTGGTCCACCCAGCTCTAATGTACCGCCATAAACACGCCCCGAATATTTTGCCTGCGACTTCATAGCACCCGATAAAAAAGCTGCACAAACAAGCCCAAGTATTACGAGGAGAAAAAAATAAATCTGAGGTTTTATATATCCTATTTTATCGCTAAAAAATATCAATGCTAAAGCAGCACCAAGAAATAAGAGAAAGCCTACGGCAGAAACGATGATCCAGGTTTGCGGGGATACATTTTTATCAGGAAATTTCATACAAGAAAATAATTTTGATGTAAACATCAAAATTATACACTGCGTTCTTAAAATGCAATACTCATATAGGGTAGGTTTTTATTACTTTGGCAAAGTTTCTAAAACTGCTTGGCCATATAATTAGTTCGTAAAACTTTGACAAAGTTTAGCTCTAAAAAATTGCTTAACAGATATATTTCTTTTCTCAACAGGTTATCTCTTTATCAAACTTTGCCAAAGTAAAAAACTTTGTCAAAGTAAATCGCTGCTGCTACTTTGGCAAAGTTTCTAAAAGCACTTCGCTATAGAATTAGTTCGTAAAAATTTGACAAAGTTTAAACGTAAAAAATAACTTGCCTGATGTATCTTTTTTCTCAACAGGTTATTTTTTTATCAAACTTTGCCAAAGTAAAAAACTTTGTCAAAGTAAATCGCTGCTGCTACTTGGGCAAAGTTTCTAAAAGCGCTTCGCTATAGAATTAGTTCGTAAAACTTTGTCAAAGTTTAAACTTGAAAAATAAAAAGCTTGTCACAAAAAATATAAGACATAAAAATTTATTGCAGCATAAGCTGCTGTGTATGTTTAACGCCCGTTTCTGTTTGTATCGAAACAATAATTTGTCCTTTTGCAAATTTATACACTGGAATTTTAAACAGGTTATCGCCCTTTGCTACATTGTGCTGCGAGCTGGCTAATACATGACCCAGCACATCGTACAACAGCACGCTGGCCCTGGTTTGCAGCGGAGATTGCATATTGATATTAAAATAAGAAACAGCAGGATTGGGTCCCACAGTAATGGTGGTTTTACCAGTAGTTTTTACCCTAATAACTACCGGCCCGTAATAGGCAAAATTGCCATCCAGATCCACCTGCTTTAGCCGGTATAAATTGGTTGCTTTAAATGGTGTGGCATCGTTTAATGTGTACGATCTTGGTATAGAAGAATTGCCATAACCATTTACCCTGCCCACATCTTCATAAGTACCCGTGCCATCGCTTTTTTCTACCATAAAATGGCTGGTATTTATTTCCTGCTGTGTTTTCCATTTTACAGTTACGCTGCCATCGTTTTCCAGTACCGCCTGCAAATCGGTAAGCACTACAGGCAGCACTACATTTATATAACAGGAGGGATCTGCTTTTGCAGTTTCATTTATAATATCTGGTTTTTGCGATTGAAAAGTATTAAGCATGGCTGCATTTAATGCCGGATTTCCTGCACCCAAAAAATCCTGCAGCAGGGCAGTGTACACCCTGCGGTAATCAAACTGAAGATCTACTACGGCTTTATCTACCACATTGGTAAGATTAATAGGACTGCCGCTCATGCCGGGTCTTACGCCTTTGCCTATTACAAACAGGCTGTTTACCCCACCATGATCTGTACCACGGCTGGCGTTTTCATCAAGGGTTCTGGCAAACTCTGTAAAAGTGGCCGTTATAACTTTATCTTCTATATTTAATAATTGTAAATCTGTTTGAAATGCTTTTACACTATCTGCCAGGTCTTTTAATAAATTGGCGTGCTGGCCGGTTGTTGGGCTGTTTAAAATACTTTGTGCATTGTGGGTATCAAAGCCACCGATATGCACCATAAATATTTTTGTTTTACTGCCGCCTTTAATAATACGGGCCACAGTTTTTAACTGGTAAGCAAGGTAAGAATTTGCAGGATAGGTAGCCAAATTAGTGCCGGCATTATAAGTATTGGTAACACGGTTACTGTATGCATTTATGCTTAATTCTATATCTCTTACATAACTTAAGCGGTTGCCCATCTGCGAAGCAGGAAAAGGATTTACGGCAGGCCCACCAATGCCTGCAACGGATGTGCTGAAATTTCCTGCATCGCCGCTTAATAAAATATTGGCATACTGCCCGCCGGTAGTTTTAAAACCCAGCGAACCACTTGTAGCACCAAGTTCCAGCGCAAGCGGGTCGGGCATGGTGGTGCTTGGGCTGTTAATTAAACCCGGGTAAGAATGATCAAGATACCTACCCATCCAGCCAGATGATAAATCAAAAAGGGGAGGAGTTGCATCGCCTGCAGTAAGCCATAAATCGGTGGCTTTAAAATGGCTCCTGTTATTATCTGCATAACCCACGCCATGCATTACATTTAATTTTCCGGCATCGTACAAATCTTTAAAAGCCGTCATAGCAGGGTGCAGGCCGGCCTGTTTATCGGCAGGTAAAGTATTATCTAAATTGATAAAAGCATTTATGCCGGTATCGGGTATGGCTATAACAGGCCGTTTGTTTTTGTAAATACTGTATTGTGCTTTTGGTATAATGGTATTTAATCCATCATTACCGCCTTCCAGTTGTATAATTACCATTGCCCTGTCTTTTATGGCAGCACAATCTGTGTTACTTTCCGGCCCCAGGCCGGCAAATGCCCTTAATGGAATATTATTTAAAACCAGTGGAAGACCACCGGCTATTATGGAATCTTTTAAAAATGTACGTCTTTTCATAGCAGTTATTTTATAAGATATTTTTTGATTTTAAAAACACTGAAATTCCTGTGAATATAAAACAGCCTTAAATAGTTTTTCTAATTGCGGTTTTACAGAAACACTGTTGCCGGTATTGAGATAATTATTCCACTCCGTACGCCAGTTTGTTAAACTAAGGTTACCAAGCAGGGTATTTAAAAAATAAGTGTAACGGGTTCCCTGCGGCTCTTCTGCAAAAAGATAATTTACCATATCCCTCACTATAATATTACCATCGCCGGGATCGGAGCAGTTGGCAGGTATTTGTACCCAGGTAAGTATATTTATCTGTGCATAAAAATCGCCCCAACTCAGTTTTCTTTTATTGGTGAGCAACATTTCCGGAAGATTATAACGGGTAATAAGGGTAGAGGCATTAAACCATAA
>JAYVGA010000355.1:0-13943 GCA_043772635.1 Chitinophagaceae bacterium | reverse complement strand
CGGCTATTGTTTCTCTTGCAGGAAAATTTACTGTAAAATACTGGCCATACACTTTGTTTACATCTGCAAACAAATTCATATCACTCAAAAAAATGCTTGTCTTCACCACATTGTCAAAACCAATACCGGCTTCTGTTAAAATAGCCTGCAGGTTTTTCATCACCTGGGTTGTTTCGTCTGTTATATTTTCGGTTATTATTTTATCCGACCCCGGGACTATAGCTACCTGCCCCGAAACAAAAAGTAAGTTGCCTGCTTTTACTGCCTGGCTGTAAGGCCCGATAGGAGCCGGAGCGTTGGTTGTGTTTATAATCTCTTTTGTCATGATAATATTTTATTTTTAAGTAATAGCAAATATATCTTTTATCAACCACGTATTTTTGCAAAAATATATAACGAATGAAAATTGTTGTTCACGGCGATGAAATTTCTTTTAATGAGTTAACTTCTAAGAGGCAGTATATTGAATGGATAAGGGTAAAAAATCCTGCAGCATTTGCAGAGCATTCTTATGCGTCTGCTTTTTTCAATATATATGATGATGCTTTTTTATTTAATTACGACAATTTAAATGCGCCTGTTTTTATTAACAGTGTAGTGCATGCTGCAGGCGGTATTAAAAATATTACCCGCATTAATGGCTGGAAAGGATTTTTAGAAAAAGATACCTGGGAAGCAGCAGGGGATATTAACGCAAAAGCAAAAGAGATTTTAATGACCATAAATAAAAAAATAATTTTTACTAAAGATGAGCCGGGTTTTATAAGTGCAAGAATTATTGCTATGATTATTAATGAAGCATATTATGCAAAAGAAGAAGAGGTGAGCAGCGAAGATGAAATAGATATTGCTATGAAGCTGGGTACCAATTATCCATATGGGCCTTTTGAATGGGGCAGGAAAATTGGCTTAAAAAATATTTATGATTTACTTATACAATTATCTGTGCAGGATAAAAAGTACACACCGGCTCCCCTGCTGGTAAAATTAATAAACCCATAATGAGTTTTATTTTAAATATAGATACCGCTGCAGCTGTAGCGGCTGTAAGTATTGCCAGCAATGGAAAACTGCTGCAGCTGATACAAAACGATCAACAAAAAGAGCATGCTTCTTTTTTGCAACCGGCTATAAAAAAATTATTGTTGCAACTTAATATGTCTTTAAAGGATATTGATGCTGTAGCAGTTGTGAACGGGCCGGGTTCCTATACAGGCCTCAGGGTAGGGCTTGCAAGTGCAAAAGGAATTTGTTATGCATTAAACAAACCATTAATTACCATAGGCAGTTTACTATTAATGAGTAAGTCTGCCATAATAAGCTTAAAAAAAGAAAATCTAAAAGTTCCCTTGCTATGCCCCATGATTGATGCAAGAAGAATGGAAGTATTTACAGCCATTTATGATGAAGCTTTAAATGAAACGCTGCCTGCACAGGCCATCATTTTAAATCACAATTCTTTTGTGGCGTTTTTACTACAGTATAAAGTATTATTTTTTGGTGATGGAGCTGCCAAGTTTAAGCCGCTTATAGATAATGCAAACGCATTGTTTGCAGTGGTTTACGATAATTTTGAAGCATTATGCGAAGTTAGTTTTTATAAATTTACGGCCAAAGAATTTACAGATATTACTTACAGCGAGCCACTTTATCTTAAAGAATTTTACAAAGGTTAGCAGCGGGTTTTATCTACACTATACATATTTTAACAGTACTTAAAAAATATAAATATTTATTAGTGCTTATATTTGCATTTGTAAATAATTCTTCAAGCATTCTTAAACAATTTCTCCTATGACAGTAGCAACTTTGTCTAACGAGCCCACAACTTTGGCTCCCAATGAAACAGCAGACACATTAAAAATTAATTACCACAATTTAAAAAAAGCAGCACTGGTACTGAGGGCATTAAATCATAAACTACGGCAGCAAATTTTAATTCTTATTGAAACTGAGAAAAAGATTACTGTTACAGAAATTTATGTACGCCTGCGCTTAGAGCAATCTGTAGCATCGCAGCATTTGGCTATTTTACGCAGGGCAGGTATTGTGGTAACACAACGTGATGGTAAATTTATCTATTACACCGTTAATTACAAACGCATTGATGAGATTAACAAAGTAATAGAAGACCTGGTATCCTGATCTTTTATTAAAGAATTTTATAAAAAAGCGGTTGTGTATCAATCGCTTTTTTATTTTTGTGCTTTATTACAATACACAGATATGTATATACAACAACTTTATACCAACTGCTTAAGCGAAGCAGCTTATTATATAGAAAGTAATGGCGAAGCTGCTATAATAGATCCCATGAGGGATATTGAAGAATACCTGCAGCTTGCACAAACAAGAAACAGTAAGATAAAATATATTTTTGAAACCCATTTTCATGCAGATTTTGTAAGTGGCCATCTTGATCTGAGCAAACAAACAGGTGCCCCTATTATTTTTGGCCCGGGTGCTGTTACTAATTTTAAAGTGCATAATGCTGCCGATGGAGAAGTATTTAAACTGGGAAATATTACGCTGGAGCTTTTGCATACACCCGGTCACACATTAGAAAGCAGCTGTTTTCTGCTAAAAGATGAAAATGCTAAAGCGCATGCCATCTTTACCGGCGATACTTTGTTTGCAGGCGATGTGGGCCGGCCAGATTTAAGCAGTGGCAATATGAGCAGCGAAGAACTTGCAGGAATTATGTATGAAACCATTCAGCATACAATATTACCCTTGGCAGATGATATAATTGTTTATCCTGCCCACGGAGCAGGCAGCAGTTGTGGCAAAAATATTGGCCCCAATACCTTTAGCACAATGGCCGAAGAAAAAAAGAACAACCATGCCTTACAACCACAAAGCAAAGAAGAATTTATACAATCTCTTACCAGCGGGCTTGGTGCGGCACCCAAATATTTTGCAGTAAATGCACAAATAAACCAGCAGGGTTATGATGCAATAAGCAAACTTATAGAAAAAGGTACACAGTCTTTAGACCTGCAGACTTTTAAAGAAAAAATAGAAGAAGATATTATATTACTGGATACACGTACTGCCAGTGAATTTACAGAAGGGTTTATACCCGGTTCAATTTTTATTGGGCTGGAAGGCCGCTTTGCAGAGTGGGCCGGCAGTTTACTTCCCTTTGATAAAAGAATGGTATTGATAACACCCGTTGGTATGGAAAAAGAAACGGTTATAAGATTAAGCCGTGTTGGCTTTGATAAAATGGAAGGTTGCCTGCAGGGAGGATTTGACACCTGGAGAAATGCCGGAGAAAAAACAGACATGATTATTGATGTAGAAGCCGATGAACTGATGATGGATTTACCACACGATCCCAACCTGACTATTGTAGATGTGCGCAGAGAAACAGAATTTGCCGATGGCCATTTACCCGATGCGGTTAATTTGCCGCTTAGCGAAATGACAGATATGGCAGAGCTGGCACAATTTGAAGACCATCAGAATTTGTATGTGCATTGCGCCGGTGGGTACAGGAGTGTTATTGCAGCTTCTTTATTAAAACGCCAGGGCGTTCATAACCTCCGCAACATACTGGGTGGCTGGGGCAAAATAAAAGAACAGGAAAAAGTAACTATTGTAAAGGAAGCGAGTGTTTTAAATTAAGTATTAAGATATACAATTTAATGCCGTCTGATTGTGAGAATTTCAATTTATAAAGATATTCAATTCCAGTTCCCTCTCTTTTTTAGAGGGGTTGGGGTGAGGTTTTTACAATTGCACTAAGCCATGTTTAACGGCATATAATGCCAGGCCTACACGGCTTTTTACCTGTAGTTTTTCGTACAAAGTGTATCGGTAACCTTCAATCGTTTTTGGGCTTAAAAATAATTCGCCGGCAATTTCATTAAAAGTAAGTTCCGAGCAGGCCAGTTGAATTAATTTTTTTTCTTTATCATTTAATGGTACATGGCTGTCCATTGTTGTTTGGCCGGTTTCGCTCTGCAGGGTATGCACCAGCTTACCGGTAATAAAATCTGTATAATAAAATCCTTTGCTGTATATAGCCGTAAGTGCAGCACCCAGTTCTTCGGGTTCTACATCTTTAGATAAATATCCTTTTACCCCAAGCTTAAGCATTCTTATAATGCTCTCCTCATTTTCTATCATAGATATGATGAGCACTTTTATTTGGGGATAATTTTTTTTTAGCCAGGCTACAGATTCAAAGCCATCCATACCAGGCATATTAATATCCATAAGAATAATATCGGGCAAAAGGTTTTTCTTAAGTTTCTGCTGCATATCCAAACCATTATCTGCCTCAAATAAAATTTGAATGTGATCTCCTATCATTTCAATAAGACTTACCATACCTTTTCTAAAAAGAGTATGATCATCTACCAGTGCGATAGATATTCTATTTGGGGTTTGCATGTATAATCGGTTGTTACAACACAGTTGTTATAGTAGTTTCAGTGCCTTTACCTGGTTGGGATGTAAATACTACAGCAGCGTTAATTACTTTTGCTCTTTTTTGCAGGTTAAGCAATCCATTACCTGTATCATTTATATCCGCCAGTTTTTCTTCTACATTAAATCCTTTTCCATCATCGCTGATACTCAAAATAAATGCATTTTTTTGGTAGTACACATTTATTGTTATTTGTTTTGCTTCAGAATGTTTAATGGCATTATTTAAAACCTCCTGTACCATGCGGTAAATAATAATAGATTTTTCGTCGTTAACCGGCGGAACACTGTCGTGCTGAATAAAGCTGGCATTAAACTCGCCGGTTTTATTTATTTTATCGGTTTCGTTTTGCAGGGCTTTCATCAGGCCTGTTTTGTTTATCTTATCGCCGTTTAAACCTGATGAGAGAAGTTTAAGATCGGTAATAAGCTGCCGCAGCAGTTCTTTGCTGTTATCTATTTTGGTAAGTGCCGCAGCGGGGTTTTCTAACTTTACGGTATTAAGATTTATTTTTATAAGCGAGGCTACCTGGCCAATATTATCGTGCAGTTCCCTGGATACATGCTGCAGGGTTTGCTCCTGTATTTCTAACTGCGATTTTAATAACTGCTCAGAAAACTGCACTTTCATTTCTTCATTTTCTTTTTTTCGTTTGCGGTAGCGGATGGCCAGTGCTATTACTATAAAAAACACGAGTGATAGAAAAAAGAAAAAAATAATGACGATGGTTAATATATCAATATTTGATTTTGTCATTCCTGGTTTGTAAATAAGCTGTGAGTGTAGCGATAAATAACATCAGGTAATAAATATAGTTAGAAATCAAATGAATTTTTCCCAATACCATAGATGAAATATTCATTTTAGTTAAATAACCATAAAGCAAAAAGTAGAGGAAGGAAAATAAATAAAACCACAGGATAGCAATATCTGCAATAAATACAGGGTTCTTGAAAATATTTTCCGAAGAGGGTCTTTCCAGAAACTGTATAAACAACACGGAAGAATACAGTATTATTATCAGAGACTCCAGGTTAAAAAAATAACTCGGGTAAGTTTTAATACCCTGTATAAAAACCGCATTTACTATTGAAAATAAAGCTGCTGCTGTTATTATAAAAGGAAGAATATTTTTTATAAATCCCTTTTCCAGGTTTTTAAAAAAAAACAGCCCTACCAACGATAGTTGGATAGGGCTGAAAATATGGTAGACAGGCATATTATTCCTGAATTTTATTGCACAAAACCGTGCAATAATTTCTGAAATAAAAGTAACCAGCAGTAACAGTGTAACAGGGCTCAGCTTTGAAAATTTTTTAAAACTTAAAAGCCCCGTAAAAAAACCAGCTGCTATAATAAACAGGTATGCATAAAAGGGAGCACCAGTCATTTTTTTTATTTTAATTATCTCCCGCAGGGCAGTTAGTAGGGCAGGGAAGTACATGGTCAAAATTTGTATTATCACCCACAGCTTCTCTTTCGGTGGCCGCAGCACTGGTAATTAAATTCCCTTTTTCATCAGTACCCAAAAGCATTATGGTATAGGAGCCATTTGCTCTTCTGCCAAATCTCAGATAAATCCCTTTAATTCGGGGGTTAGAAGTTATTTTATAATAGCCTGCAGGGTCTACAGAAAATCCTTTATAGGGTCTTCCGGCAGTATCAAATAATTTGGGCCCTTTATCATAGTATTGTTGATATGCCCTTACTGTATCGGTAGGAATTGCCTGTACACCGTTTTTAAATGTATCAGGAGGGGCGGTAAGGGTACACACTTCTGCCCGGTATATTTCGGCTACAGATTTTGCAAATTTTACAGAATCATCTTTTGTGGCAAATACTTTACCACCATTATCATTACAACTCCACAGTAATAAACAGGAAAATAAAACCACAGCAATAAAAACATAATAAGATTTAAACATAGCAGTAAATTTTTAAAAATTAAAAATGAATGTTGAAAACAATTAATAATTAAATATATGCACATACTATTCATAAAAAAACAGGAAAAACCCCTTTTTTTTACAGGTGCTTTCCTGTGGTTTACTAAATAAAAGTTTACGAATTTCACATCATCAAACAAAAAAGAAGAAAATAATATTTTCAGTTTGAAGGTTCATTGAAAAATTAAAGCGTATTCAACATTTCAATTTTATCTGTTAGTAAGAATATTTTTTGCAGTGCGGCCCGTTTTCAATCCCTCCCATTTTTTATTTTAAGCTAAGACTGCAAAAATATTTTTATTGAGGTCAATAATATTTTCTCAAGGTTTCAGTTGGTTTTGTTTTAATCCGTACCCCTTTTTTTGCCTTCTGAATATCTTAATTTTTTGTTGGTGGTTTTTCTTTTAAATATCAAACATTGCTTACCCTCTAATCACTCTTGTTCTGGCTCTTTTGCCGGAGTGTTATCCATCCATCTGTGTGCATATGCAGGCAGGTAAGGCCATTTCCACCTGCGGTGGCTCCATAAATAATTATCCGGATTTCTTCTTATGGTTTTTTCCAAAAAATCACGGTACATCAATGTTAGCTCTCCTTCTTTAAGTGTGGCAGCATTTTCGGTAATCACTTCTGCATCAAACCGGTAATAACCCCGCTTTAATTTTACAAACCTTACAAATACCACTGCTGTATTATTTTTACGGGCACCTTTATCGGGCCCGGTAACAAAAGGTGCCGGCCTGCTAAAAAAATTAATCCAGTAAGCATTAGCAGGATTGCCGGGGTTTTGATCTGCTGCCAGCCCAATGGTGTATTGCTGTTTAAAACAGGCATGCGCCCTTGATTTAAATTCGTGTGCTGCTACCAGTACTGTTTTTTCTATGTTGCGTATTTTATAAAAAATACGATTAAGTGCTTTATTATTAATGCGCATATAAATACCTATCCACGGTACAGATACCTGGGTGGCTACTGCCCAGTGGCCATACTCCCAGTTCATTTGATGCCCGCTGTGCAGCTGTACATTTTTTCCTTTATTTAGTAATGCTGTAATGGCAGAAAAATCCATAACAGCCCTTTTTTTAAAGGCCTTTTCTGATATGCTCAGTAACTTAATGGCTTCTATAAATGTATCTATAAAATTGCGGTAAAACTGTTTGGCTATTGCGGTTTTTTCTTTGCCTGTTTTTTCAGGAAAAGCAATATCAAGATTAGAAAGAACTACTTTTTTTCGGTACCCCGCCACATAATAAGTGATATAAAAAAAGAAATTACTTATGCCGTATAAAATAAAAAAGGGCAGTAAGGATAATGCGTAAAGTATTGGGTAAATAATATAATACATGCTAAAAATTAATGGGCAAAGTTATGTTGCTTACACTACGGGTAGTAATAAAAAAAATTACAGCATGTTTATAAAATGGTGTTCTGCAAAATTTCACCCCTCCGTAAATAATCTGTATTGTAATGCAGCCCCCTGCTTTCTTTGCGGAGCTCTGCACATTTTACAATAAGATAACCTACTGTAATCATGTTTCTCAATTCGCAAAGTTGCGGCGATACTTCTGTTCTTTCATACAATTGTTCTGTTTCTTCATGCAGCAAATCCAGCCTGCGGTTTGCTCTTTTTAAACGCTCGTTATTACGCACAATGCCTACGTAATCGCTCATGAGCAGCTTTAACTCTTTTAAGCTTTGTGTTATCAAAATCATTTCGCCGGGGGCTGTTGTGCCTGCTGCATTCCAGTCTGGAAAAGCCCGGCTCACCGGAGCTGCAGCAGTGTTTGTATTAATACTTTTTACAGCATCTTTAAATGCCCGGTGTGCAAACACCATGGCTTCCAGCAAAGAATTGCTCGCAAGGCGGTTGGCTCCGTGCAGCCCGGTACTTGCACACTCGCCGGCAGCGTACAAATTATTAATAGAAGTGCGGCCCCACTCGTCTGTTTTTACACCGCCGCAACTGTAGTGTGCCGCAGGCGATACCGGAATCATATCTTTTGATATATCAACGCCAATGCTCAGGCATTTTGCATAAATGTTAGGAAAATGTTCTGTAAATTTTTGATGATCCATATGCCTGCAATCAAGGTACACATGTTCTGTACCGTTTATCTTCATTTCATTATCAATTGCCCTGGCCACAATATCTCTCGGCGCCAGGTCTTTGCGGCTGTCGTAGCGTTCCATAAAAGCTTCCCCATCCGCATTTCTAAGAATACCACCATCGCCTCTTACTGCTTCTGTTATTAAAAAAGAATGCCCCCTTACTCCAGGCTCATATAACGCAGTGGGATGAAACTGGATGAACTCCATATTTTCAATCCGGCCTTTTGCCCTGTACAACATGGCCACACCATCACCTGTGGCTATAGCAGGGTTGGTAGTACTTCTATACACCTGGCCATTACCCCCCGCTGCAAGCATGGTAATATTTGCAATAATTTTTTCTATTTTTTTTGTGGTAAGGTTTAGCACATACACGCCATAGCATTCAATATCGGGAGTAGATTTTGTAACCAAATAACCCAGGTGATGCTGGGTAATAATATCCAGTACAAAACAATGGCTGATGAGCGTAATATTTGCACATTTTTTTATAGCCTCCAGCAAAGCCCTTTCCATTTCTGCGCCGGTAACATCTTTATGATGCAGGATGCGGCTTTCGCTATGCCCACCCTCTTTACCCAGTTTATAATCGCCATCGGGATCTTTATCAAAACGTGCGCCCCATTCTATTAATTCGTTAATGCGTTCTACTCCTTCTTTAACCACAATTTCTACAATGTGCTTATTGCAAAGTCCATCGCCGGCTATCAGCGTATCTTCTATATGTTTATTAAAACTGTCATGATCAAAATCCATTACACCTGCAATGCCACCCTGGGCATACTTTGTATTGGTTTCATCGCTTTTGGTTTTGGTAAGAATGGTTACCTGTTTATCCGGGCACTCCTGTGCTACTTTTAAAGCATAAGTAAGCCCTGCAATACCGGAGCCTATTACTAAAAAATGGGTTTGCATATTTTTATAATTTCCTGAGCGTTAAAATTAACTGATTTTAAAACTACTCTGCTAAACTGTGTAACTTAAATGTTGTAAACCTGATTTTTCAGTTTCTATTTTACATTTAAATAATCCACATTATTTTTATTTCTTAAAAGCTGTTTAAAAATGATTGTATGAATTTTTTATTTGGCTTAAAGTTGGCGGTGGTCGCCGCCGCCGTTCGTGTCTCCACGAACGGCTTAAATGCTGAATGAAAATTATATTTTTTACACAGCATATCAAAAGCAGCTTTTGTTTTCAAACCTTATTATTTTTTACCGCAAACCTTCAATTTTAACCTGCCATCTCCGGTATTTATTTTCACAAATTTTCAACAAAAAGTTTTTTTACACCTGATTATTTTTATTACCTGTAGCCACCATGTGCCTACCTGCACGCAGTTTCATAAAATAATTTTTTTAATAATAAATAAAAATTTACCACAATTGCGTATTGCAAAAAGAAAAAAGGGTTTATATATTTGTATCCCTTTTTAAGTTTTTATAAAAACAAAACCCTTAATACTAACCACTAATCCGGCCCCAATTCTTTAGAAGAACCTTCACAATTTTTAATAGAACTGTTGCAACCTGATTCAAACTGAAATAATTTGAAAACAGGACGGTATGCCGTTGCTATGACAACAATTTTAAATTAACCAAAAAACAATTTTATGGCAAACACCAAAGAAGCAGCACTCACCTGCTGCCCGCAACTGATTGATGATAATCATTGCGATGTAATTAATTTCAGCAGGGTACTTACTTACCCTACTGCACTTACAGGAAACAACCGCCGAAGAGTAATGGTAGAAGTAATTCTTCATTTTAAATTTTCCCGCTGCACGCTGGGGCTTACGCTGGGCGACCCGGCCTACAGCACTACTTTACTGCCTGGCGAAAAAGTGCGTTTATCCACTACCGACAGAAGGAGCCGTTTTACCTACGACAGTGAAACCAAACTAAGCTACCGCAGCGAACAGATATCGGAAGAGCAGTATTTTATGACGGCCACACAAAAATATATGGCCGATGCTTCTGCTTCACAATCGGGGCATGCAGAAAGTTCTTCCGAAGGTCAATGGGATTTTCATGGCGATGCAGAGGGAAGCATCAGCCCGTTTAGTTTAAGCGCCAGCGCCAGCACCAATGCCAGCGGAAGTCATAACAATCACTCCGTGGCCGATTATCTTAATCAGCAAAAATCACATATGGAGAGTGCCGCTTCACAATCGGTAAGCGCCACCAGAAAAGCACATTCCATTTCTATTGGAGAAGTGAGCAGCCGCACACATATCCAGGGCGAATCGGAAGACCATTTTGAAGCATCATCAAGAGAGTTTACCAATTACAACAAATGCCATGCAGTTACTTACATGTTTTACAGGCTCAATAAAAAACAAAAAGTAAAGTTTGAGCTGGTATCTATAGAGAGAAGGGTGCTGGATGATAATGCCCCTATTGGCGGCATACTGCAGCCCGGTAAAAGAAAAGTACCTATTGCACTGGTACCACAGGATGTGCCCGCAACAGCAACACTAAGGAGAACCACCGTTCTTGCAGGTGCTGCCGCAGGAACTTCTGCACTTGATACTTCTTCTCTTTTGTTTGCTTCGGCTCCGCTGCTTACTAAAGTAAACATTAATACCGATGCAAATTTTGGAACTGCTATAGATGGTGAAACCAGGTTGAAAGCTTTGAAAGAAGTAGATGAACAACTCCAGGGCAGAAACATTATAGACAAGGCAGGAAATGTAGCACCGGAAACAAAACAGAAAGTTGAATTTGAAATGGAGTTTTCGTTACCCACACCGGGCATTATTGTAAAAGGCTGCCTGGATGATTGCGATGTATGCGAACCATTTTTAAAAGAAAGAATGCAGCTGGAAAATGATTTGCTGCGCAAGCAAATAGAGTTGCTTGAAAAATCGCAGGAGTACAGGTGCTGCCCTCCGGCACCGGTACTGAATAACGATTAAGCTTTTTTAATTTATAAAGAATCAGCAGCAGAACAACTGCTGTTGATTCTTATGTATCATCTTAAAAAAAATAAAAAAATTTTTTATGGAAAAAAACAGAAAACTTTCTTTTGATGTGAGTTTTGAACAACCACCAAAAGAAGAAATTTTAATGGCAGGATTTCTCTTTTATTGCAACGGTATATTTTTACAACAACAGCTTGTACAAAAAAACCGGCTTGACTTTGACCTGGCAAATTTTAATACAGATACTGCCAATGCTGCCAGAGAAATTAATACCAAAGAACTAAGGTTATTTATTGCCCCGGTTACAGATAAAAAAATACAAACCATTACCAGTATAGATGCGCTGGAAAAATACAAGCCATACGAACCGGTTTTAAAAAGAAATGCAGATGGCATTTTATCTATCCTGCCTATACCCGGTAATATTTCTATCTTTTGGCCACGCTGCCATTGCCGGGTTACAGGTAAAGTTTCTAAATGGTTCCAGGTGGGCGGCAGTTGGGAAAACCGTGCAGTATGCAGGGCTAAAGTACATATTTGCGATGTAGATGCTATACGATACTGGATATACAAAATACCAGACCGCATTATTGCTAAAATTCCGGATGCTATTTTAAACCCTAAAGAACTGGTGCGGTTCCCCATACCCATTCCCGATCCGCCACCATTTACATTAAACAGGTTTTCTATGGCGGCACAACAAACGCCCGTTTTTAAAAAAACAACAGCCGAAAATAAAATAATGGCCCAGGCTGCATCACTGCCAGAATTAAGTTTGGATATACGGCAAAGTTTTGCATCACGCAACCTGGACCGTATAAGAGAAACCATCGTAAGCAACTATGTTATACTGCATCCATGGTTTTGCCTGTGGCCATGGTGGTGGCCTTATTTTTACCGCCTGCAGGAGCTGGCTGTAGATTATACAGATGCCAATGGCCGCTTTGATGCAACCGTATCTTATCATTGTTTTAGAGACCGTCCGGATATTTATATTTGGGTAGAATACCTCATTAATGGCACATGGGAAATTATTTATCACCCGCCAATACCATGTAATGTACGCTGGGATTATGCATGTGCTACGCCTATTAATATACAGGTAACCGACCCAAGAGTACCCGGCAACTGCTGCTGCAATTGCAGCCTGCCCGGCGATTTGGTTTGGATAAGATCTGTAGGAGGTCCGGGAGGGACAAGTGTATCACATATAAAGCAAACCAGTGAGGTGCTGCCGCCTCCAAATCAAGCTATTGGATACGACAGAATAGGCTTAACAGATGCAGCTGCTGGCGGCGATCCCTGGTATTTGCCTACTGCAAATAATGATTATAAACGCCCCTTTGGTGGCAGCCCCTACCTGTATATGGGTTTTGGAAGCAGCCTGCCCAATAATTCTATCTATCATTACCGGTGGAGTTACAGGCAAACAAAGGATGCTGATCTTAATGATGTTTCTGATAGTTTTAAACCACTTATACCTATTAATGGTGTAGTAACTAAAGGATATCAATATGAATACATTGATTCAAACGGAGTTATACAATCCGCTCCAGGCAGTGTAACGCTTGGGCCAATTCCCGTGGGGTTAAATGATAACCTTTACATCATTCCGCCAGAACATCCAAACATGGCACCATTTAATGCTACGGAAACCAGCCCCGACTGGCACGAGCCAACAGACTATATGAATACCATGTTTTTTGATTCTGCATCCTTAAAAAATGGCACAGAGTTAGGTGGCGATGGTTTGTATGAATTTAAACTGGAGCTGTTTGATCAGGCAGGCAACCTGCTGAGCAATGTACCTAAATCTACTTTTAAAGTACCCGATCATGACAATGCAGGATTTAGTGTAAATGCACCAGACCTGTTATTGGAAAATCCTACAGCATCTACAGCCAGTGCTTTTAAAATGTTGATGAGAATTGATAACAGCCAGTGCCAGGGAGAAATATTTACTGTAGAAGTAAATGGTGCTCCTGCTTCTTTAGACTGTTGCGGATTTGCAAAATACAAGCCCGGAGGTGTAGAAGCAGACCTGTCTCTTTCTTTTGAAGCTGTGCACCCCAACAACTTTGCAGTATTTAGTTTTGGTGTGGTAAGAGGCACCTGCGACGAAGTATTGAGCAGTGCCAATGCAAATGGTATGGTGATAGATGATGCCATGGGCTATGACCTTACCAGTGGAGTGTATGAAAAACACTTAACTCCTGCCGAACTGCTGGGTGATTGTTATCTTAACGGAACGGGCAAAGCGGCATTTGCGCAAAACCTTTATATAGCAGCAATGGCAACAGATGGGCACAACAGGCAAAGCGGCAAAGATGCAGGAGATGTAGCAGCATTTGCACTGGAGCCTTAGAGATTTTTTTTAAAGAAAATAAAAAATGTAAATTATGGGTTTCTTCTTTTTTATGATGGTAACTTTTGCCTGCTGGCGGGTTACTCATTTACTAAACAAAGAAGATGGCCCGTTTGATATCATTTATTTATTAAGAAAAAAAGCAGGAGCAGGCTTCTTCGG
>JAYVGA010000354.1:0-7955 GCA_043772635.1 Chitinophagaceae bacterium | reverse complement strand
TGAATTTCTTATGTGGCCAAAAGTGGCCGGTGGGGACACCGGCCACGGCCGGTCGCCGCCGTTCGTGTCCCACGAACGGCTTACGTGGTGGTTGAAAATTCTATTTTTAGACAGCTTCTTAGAAGCTGTTTAAAAATAGTTTAGAGAATTGCCATTTTATTTTTTTGCCGGCAGATTCGCAGATTAAATCTGCGAATCTGCGGCAATTCTTTTAAAAAATTATAATAAGAAAAGCATTTAATCTGAATTTAAACTCCGGCAATCATAATCGCCTTGCAATTACTTCTTCCTGTAAAAAAACTTCATTACATTCATTCTCTAAATTTTATTTAATGAAAAAAATATTTGCAGCATGGCTCATGCTTTTTTCTGCTACCGCTTTTTCTCAAACAGACAGCCTGCCTTCTTTTGTAAAAGACAGTATGGATACTTATATACAAAAAGCTTTAACCAGCTGGCAGATACCGGGCGTGGCGGTATGCATTGTAAAAGATGGTAAAGTAATGCTCATGAAAGGTTATGGTGTAAAGGAAAAAGACGGTACAGATAAGGTGGATGAAAATACGCTGTTTATGATAGGCAGCAACAGTAAGGCTTTTACCGCTACTGCCCTGGCCATGCTGGATGCAGATAAAAAGATTTCTTTAGATGATAAAGTAACCAAATGGATACCGCAGTTTAAGTTAGATAATAAAGCAGCGGGTGAGCAGGCCATTGTAAGAGATTTATTGTGTCACCGGCTGGGGTTTCAAACTTTCCAGGGCGATTTTACTTACTGGACCAGCAACCTTACCCGAAATGAAGTGATTGAAAAAATGAGCCATATAAAAGCGCAATATCCTTTTAGAACAAAATGGGGTTATACCAATGCTGCATTTTTAACAGCCGGAGAAATAATACCAAAAGCTACCGGTATGCAATGGGAGCAGTATGTAAAAGAAAAAATATTTACGCCCCTTGGCATGACCAGCACCCTTGCACTAAGTAAAGATTTTCCCAATGCGCCTAACAAATGCAGTGCGCATACCATGGCCGATGGTAAACTGATAAAAATTCCTTTTTGCAGTATTGATAACCTGGCAGCAGCAGGCAGTATCGGATCTTCTGTAAATGATATGAGCCATTGGGTAATGGCGCAATTAAACAAAGGTAAGTACAACGACCAGCAGGTGATACCCGCAGCAGCCATAGCACAAACCTGGCTGCCACATTCTATCCTGGGCAATGGTGGCCATCTGTATAACAGCGGGCATTTTAGTTTGTATGGCCTTGGCTGGTTTTTAGAAGAATACTGCGGCAAAAAAATAGTATCGCATACAGGTGGGGTAAATGGTTTTGTAACCAGTGTTACATTGCTGCCCGAAGAAAAACTGGGCATCATTGTTTTTACCAATACAGATCAAAACAGTTTTTATGAGGCATTAAAATGGGAAATTGCAGATGCATATCTTGGCAAACCATATAGAGATTACAGTAAAGCATATCTTGGTTTTTATAATCAGCAAAAAACGGAAGATGAAAAGAAAGATAAAAAAATGCAGGACTCTGTTGCCTTACAGTTAAAACCCACCCTTGCAATAACTGACTATTGCGGCAGTTATTTTAATGATGTGTATGGTACTATGACAGTGCTGCAGGAGGGCGGCGAATTAAAAATGAAATTCAGTCATCATTCACAAATGTATGCAAAGCTGCAAGCCATAGGCGGAAACAGGTTTTACGCCACATTCAGCGACCCGGAATTTAGCAAAGCAGTGTTTCCATTTACAACAGCAAATAGTAAAGTAACAGGCGTAACCGTTAAGGTGGCCGACTTTATTGAATACAATGCTTATGAATTTAAAAAAACAAAATAAAACCACATTTAATATGAACAAATATTTTAGTTTTTTACTGCTTATTGCAATTGCAAAAATGAGTACTGCGCAAATTAATGCAGTGCCCGGTTTTACGGCACAGCGGCTAAACCGTATTGATACTTTTATAAACGGCTATATAAACCAAGGCTGGTGCAATGGTGCTACGGCTGTTATAATGCAGGATGGAAAAATAATTTATCAAAAGGCATTTGGCTTTGCCAATATGGAAAGTAAAATGCAGATGCAAAACAATTCTATTTTTCGCATTGCATCTATGACAAAGCCAGTGGTAAGTGTGGCTGCCATGATGCTGTATGAAGAAGGAAAGTTTTTGCTGGACGATCCGGTTTCTAAATTTATTCCTGCATTTAAAAATGCAGTGGTGCTGGATAAGTACAACGCTGCAGATACCAGCTACAGTACGGTACCGGCTAAGAGGGACATTACCATCCGCCATTTGCTTACACATACTTCTGGCATTGGTTATGCACAAATAGGCTCCAACGAAGCCAATGCCATTTATTATAAAAATGGTATTAATGGTGGTATAGGTACGCCACAATCTACCCTGCAGCAAATGATACCAAGGCTGGCAAAACTGCCCTTGTTTAACCAGCCGGGTGAAGCTTTTTTATATGGTTTAAATACGGATGTACTGGGCTACCTGGTAGAAGTAATAAGCGGCCAGCCATTAGATAAATTTTTACAGCAAAGAATTTTTTTGCCTCTTGGTATGGCCGATACTTATTTTTATTTGCCTGCCGAAAAACAAAAACGGCTGGTTACGCTGTATAAACAAAAGGATAACGGCCGGCTGGAGCCTCAGGAAAAAACCATTGCTTTAAATGGCACTATGCTCAGCGATTTTCCCAATACCGGCAATGGCAGTTATTTTTCCGGCGGTGCCGGCCTTAGCTCCACTGCAAATGATTATGCGCTTTTTTGCCAGATGCTTTTAAATGGCGGTGTATATAATGGCAAACGTTTTTTATCGCCGCATACCATTGCATTAATGACAAAAAACCAAATTAATAATTTTACCATGTGGGGCAATGCAGATGTATCAAAACGTTTTGGGCTGGGCTTTGGTGTGTATACCCAAAACGAATTAAACTTACCGGTAGGCGCAGGCAGTTACGACTGGGCGGGTATGTTTGCTTCTCACTTTTGGATAGACCCAAAAAATAAAATTGTAGCAGTGTTTATGCGTAATGTATGGCCCACACAGCAGTGGGATTTTGGCGATAGGATAAAGCCGGTAGTGTACCAGGCATTAACATACTAAATTTTTAAACAGCATGGAAGAAAATCAATTAACCCTGGGTGTGGGCACAAGGCTGCAACACACATTGCACGGCCCGGGCGTAATCGTTGGCGTTAAGTATGCCACTTATATAATTTCATTTATCCATCATGGCATAAAAGAAATAGATAAAACAGATAATAAGCTGGAAGAAATTATTGCAGAAAATGTTTCAGCAGAGGTAGAAACGGTTTCGGAAACAGAAAGATCGCTCTTAAAAATTTTACGGCAATGGAGTGAGGTGAGTGAACTTGTACCGCTGGGAGATAAATGGCTGGGCGGCACCATGCTTTTACAAACCGCTGATAAAACTTTAAAGCCAAAAGAAATTCCGGTAGAAGATTTTTTTCATAAAATAGTAATGCTGCGTGACAGGCTGCGGGTGCTGGAACAAAACATCAACAGCAATAAAAAATTAAGCGATGAAGAAAAAGTAAATATTCAACAGTACATTACAAGATGCTACGGATCGCTTACTACATTTAATGTGTTGTTTAAAAATAAAGAACATTGGTTTGTGGGAGAAAAAAGTGGAGGCGAATAAAATATTTATCTGCAGAAATAATAATTCTCAAACAAAAAATTTGGCTGTTATGAAAAAAATGTTTTTTGCCTTGCTGTTTTGTGCAGCAAATATGTACGCCTTTACACAACCCTACAAAAAATTACATTTTAAATCTTTATTAATAGATACCCATAACGACATACCCACAACGGCTATTGACAAAGGCGTAAGTTTTGATCAGGATTTAAAAACCAAAACACATTCTGATTTGCAGCGCATGAAGGCTGGTGGTGTGGATGCACAATTATTTTCTATATGGTGCGATGGCAATAAGATTAACCCTTATGCATGGGCCAACAGGGAAATGGATACCGTGCTTGCATGGACAAACCGCAACCCAAACGATATGATGCAGGCTTTTACTGCTGCAGATATTATTGATGCAGCCAAACAAAAAAAGTTAGCCGTTTTGTTTGGTGTAGAGGGCGGCCACATGATAGAAAATGATTTAAACAAACTGGATGTTTTGTATAAAAGAGGAGCAAGGTATATGACCCTTACATGGAATAACAGTACCGATTGGGCAACATCGGCTTTGGACGAGGCCTCCCCAAACCCCTCCGAAGCAGGGGCTTTAAAAGACCCTGCAAGAAAGAAAGGGCTAACTGATTTTGGAAAACAGGTAGTGAGAAGAATGAACGAATTAGGAATGCTGGTAGATTTAAGCCATGTGGGCGAAACAACTTTTTGGGATGCTATTAATACTACCACAAAACCAGTGTTGGTTTCTCACAGTTGTGTTTATACATTATGCCCTCACAGAAGAAATTTAAAAGACAACCAGATAAAAGCCATAGGAAAAAATGGCGGCGTTATTCATCTTAATTTTTACAGTGGTTTTTTAGATTCCTCTTTTGAAAAACGCAGCGATGCTTTTACTGCAAAGCATAAAACCGAAATGGATTCACTTTTAAAAGTAAATCCCGAACCATATTTTATGCAGGTATATCTGTTTGAAAAATATCCTGCAGAAGTAAAAGATATGCGGCCATCCTTAAGCATACTGATTGACCATTTAGATTATATTGTAAAAATGATTGGGGTGGATCATGTAGGTTTAGGCAGTGATTTTGACGGCGTAAACAGCTTACCTCAACAGTTAAATGATGTAACCACCTATCCGCTCATTACAAAAGAATTATTAAAAAGGGGTTATAGTAAAAAAGATATCCGGAAAATATTGGGAGGAAATTTTTTGCGTATCCTCCCATAAAAATTAAACAAGCAATGCATCAAATGTTACACATTTGCAGTAACATTATTCACACGCCACTCCTGCGGCGTTACACCACACTCCTGTTTAAAAACTCTTGCAAAATATCCGGGGTCGCTGTAGCCGCAATCCAATGCTATAAAAGCAATACTGTTTGCAGCATGCTTCAGCAGTTCTTTAGCTTTGTTTAAACGGATGATGCGGATAAATTTATTGGGAGAACAACCCGTTAATGCATCTAATTTACGATGCAGCTGAGAGTGGCTCATAAATACAAGTTTACACAATTGCTCCACAGTAAAATTTGTATCTGTAATATTTTTTTCAATGGCTTCCCTTACTTTTGTTACAAACGCATCTTCAATTTTAGTATCGCTAATTTGTTGTGCCGGTGTTATTGCAGCAGGAATTGTATAGTTATTAAGGCCTGCTTTTTTTAGATAATATTGCTGCAAATTCTGCCTAAGTTCCAATAATTTTTTTATACGTATCAATAACTCTTCCCGGTTAAATGGTTTTTCCAGATACACATCGGCTCCCTGCTGTAACCCTTCTATTCTACTTTCTATATCCGCTTTGGCGGTAAGCATAATAATGGGGATATGGCTGGTATGTTCATCAATTCTCAATTGCCGGCACAATTCAAAACCATCCACAAAAGGCATCATCACATCAGTAATAATTAAATCAGGAATTATTTCTGCTGCAATATCAAAACCTTCTCTTCCATCTTTGCCTACAGCAAGGCGGTAATCGGGCAGGCAGGATGCTGTGTAGGCCACCACATCTGCATTGTCTTCCACCAGTAAGATCAATGGTTTTTCTTTAGTTTTATTTATGTCAGGTACTTCAATTTTATTTGCACCAGTTAGATTTTCTGTTTGTGAATATCCATCTTTTACTTTCGGATAAGGATAGGAATATTCTGCCGAATGCAATTTTTTTAAAGGCAGTATTACAGTAAATTCACTTCCTTTATTAGCTCCCGTTGGCGGGCTCTTAACAATAATTTCTCCATCCATTAATTTAACCAGTTCTTTGGTAAGTGCCAGGCCAATACCGGTGCCTTCTGTTTTACGGGTATGGCTGTTATCTAATTGATAAAACCTGTCAAAAATATGTTGTAACTGGCTTTCAGGAATACCAATTCCGGTATCTTTTACTTTAATAATTAAGGTGGCTTCATACTCGCCATACTGCAGCATGCTTTCATTTACACTAATATATATGTTGCCTTTTTCGGGAGTAAATTTTAATGCATTAGATAATAAGTTCGCTACTATCTGGCGTATCTTTTCCGGGTCGTACGACATATACAATGAATCCATTTCAGCTAAAAAATGTAATTGCTTTTGCTGGCTTTCTGCCAGCGATTGAAATGACTCTACAATGTAGCGGAGAAAATTAATTACATCGCCTTTTACCAACTGCAGGTGCATTTTACCCGTTTCTAATTTTGACAGATCGAGCATTTCATTTACCAGGTTCAATAAGCTTTGCCCATTGCGGATAATCATATCAATACCATTTTTTAAATGTACAGGCGGATTGTTTTTTACCTGCTGCGCCATGCCCAGTATAACTGTAAGCGGTGTACGGAATTCGTGGGTGATATTGGTATATAATTGTGTTTTTACCGAATCTAATTCTTTTACTCTTTTAGCTTCTAATTGTTCAAAATTTAATTGCGCTTTTAGTTTGGCCCGGTTTACTGTAAACTTAAAATAAGCCCTTATGCCCAGGCCCAGCAGCAAAATATAAAAAAGGTAAGCCCACCAACTCCGCCACCATGGCGGCAATACGCTGATTTGAATTTCAGCAATTTTATCGCTCCAGATGCCCTGGCTATTGCTGCCCTGCACTTTAAAAATATATTTTCCCGCAGGTAAGTGTAAATAAGTTGCTATGCGGCGGGTGCCGCTTTCTACCCAATCCTTATCCACACCCACCAATTGGTAGCGGTATTTATTTTGCGATGGGGCGGTAAGATCCAGCGATGAAAATTCGAGGGTAAGAATATCCTGCAAATGGGTAAGCGTAATTTTTTTTGATTGTTCAATCGTATTTTGTAATACGCCTGTTTTATCGTTGGGTAAAACCGGCTGGTTGCCCACCAGGATATTTGTAATAAAAACCTGCGGCATAAAACCCGGCACCAGTATTTCTTTAGGATCAAAAATATTTACCCCGTTAACCCCGCCAAAGGCAAGATGGCCATTTGGTAATTTAGCATACGATCCGGTGTTAAATTCATCATCCTGTAAACCATTTGCTTTGGTAAAATTGTGGAACACCCAGTTATTACTGCTGTTATCTTTTACTTTAATGAGTCCAAAAATACCCTTGTTGGTGCTGCCCCAAATATTGCCGGCATCATCGGGTAATATACCATATACTACATCATCAGGCAAGCCATCTTTTGTGGTAAGATGAAAAAAATCGCCTGTAGTTTTATCCAACCTGTTTAAACCACCGCCTTTTGTTGCAATCCATAAATATTTATCAGGGGCATGCGGATCATCTAAAAAGCAGGATACATGATTGTAATTGAGCGAATTCCGGTTGCTGCTGTTATTGTAAAACCATTTTATTTGGGGTGATGATTTTTGGCTGTCACTGAAAATAGCTTTTACAAAACCTTCAGGAGTGCCAATCCAGCATACTCCCTGTTTATCTTCATATAATGCAGTACAGATCGATTTAGGCGGTATTGGTTTGGCAGCCATATTATTAATGGTAAAACTGTCTATAATGCCTGTAGCAGTATGTATGCGGGTGAATTTACCTCCAAGCCCCGCAAGCCATATATTGCCTTTACTGTCTTCAAGCATAGGTTGTTTTGCACCAAAACTTTTATCATCGTTTATCTGAGGATATAATACCAGTTTGCCGGAAGAAGGATTGTATTTAAAATATCCTTTGTGATCACTCTTTAACCAGTAATCACCCGATTTGGATATGATGAAATTATCTACCTGGGTGAGAGCGGGAATACTTCCGAATGCATTTTTGCTT
>JAYVGA010000353.1:0-4224 GCA_043772635.1 Chitinophagaceae bacterium | reverse complement strand
TTCCAATACAAGCTGTTGTACAATTTCTTCTACTGCTTTTACTCCTGTATCGCCTTTGCCCTGCCGCCGAACGGCTACTGTTCCTTCGTTCATTTCTTTTTCGCCAATCACCAGCATATAAGGCACTTTTGCCAGTTCTGTATCCCGTATTTTTTTACCTATCTTTTCGTTTCTATCGTCAACTTCTGCACGAATATCCGCATTTTTCAGCGTTTTCAAAATTGTATTTGCATATTCCATAAATTTATCGCTTATGGGCAAAATCTTAACCTGCAGCGGAGCCAGCCATGCCGGAAATTTACCTGCATAATGCTCCAGCAAAAATCCTATAAATCTTTCATGGGTACCCAGTGGCGCCCGGTGAATAATCAATGGCACTTCCGGCGTATTATCTTTATTGGTAAAACTTAAATTAAAACTACGTCCCTGTGCAAAATCTACCTGGTTAGTGGCCAGGGTAAATTCTCTGCCGATAGCGCTCCATATCTGTACATCTATTTTGGGGCCATAAAAAGCACCCTCGCCTTTTACTTCTACATAAGGCACACCGGTTTCTATTAATACATTTCTTACCAGCTCTTCTGTTTCCAGCCATAGCTCCGGCTCGTTTACGTATTTCTGTCCTAGTTTTTCCGGGTCGTGCAGCGATAAACGCATCCGGTATTTATCCACTCCAAATATTTTAAAATATTTGATGTACATATCATTCACCGCTTTAAATTCTGCTGCAAACTGTTCTTTGGTGCAGTAAATATGGGCATCATTCATATGCAGGCAGCGCACCCTCATAAGCCCAAATAATTCTCCGCTCTGCTCGTAACGGTAGCAGGTGCCATACTCTGCAATACGGTAGGGAAGATCTTTATAACTCTTGGGCTCTGCATCAAAAATTTTATGGTGATGCGGGCAGTTCATTGCTTTTAAATAATATTTAGTTCCATCCAGTTCCATTGGTGGAAACATACTATCGGCATAATAAGGCAGATGACCGCTGGTGAGGTACATGCTTTCTTTGGCAATATGCGGTGTAACCACTCTTTTATAGCCACCCGCATTTTCCGTTTCTTTTGCCAGTTTTTCCAGCTCTTCAATAATAATTGTTCCGTTAGGCATCCATAGGGGTAAGCCCGGTCCCACATCATCATCCATAGTAAAAATGCCCAGTTCTTTGCCCAGTTTGCGGTGGTCTCTTTTTTTGGCTTCTTCCAGCATGGCCAGGTATTCTTCCAGTTCTTTATTTGCCGGAAATGTAATGCCATATACCCTGGTAAGCTGTTTGTTTTTTTCATCCCCTTTCCAATAGGCGCCTGCCACGCTGGTAAGTTTAATGGCTTTTATAAAGCCAGTATGCGGAATATGCGGCCCACGGCACAGATCGGTAAACTGGCCTTGTGTATAAAAAGTAATTTCGCCGTCGGTTAAGTTTTGCAGTAAGTCTAATTTATACTCATCCCCTTTGCTGGTAAAATAATTAAGTGCTTCGGGCTTAGGTACGGGTTTGCGTACAAACGGATTATTTTGTTTGGCCAGTTCATTCATTTTTTTCTCCAGCATAAGCAGGTCATCTTCTGTAATTTTCTGATCTCCCAGATCCATATCGTAATAAAAACCTTTTTCAATAGCCGGGCCCACCCAAAATTTTACACCAGGGAAACTGGCCTGCACAGCTTCTGCCATAAGGTGTGCAGACGAATGCCAGAAAGTAGCTTTGGCATCCGCATCATCCCAGGTGAGTAACTGCAGTGAAGCATCTGTGTTTATAGGCCTTGTAATATCCCACACTTCTTTATTAACGCTGGCTGCCAGCACTTTCCTGGCCAGCCCCTCACTTATAGATTTTGCAATATCCTGTGCTGTTGTGCCTTGCTGGTATTCTCTTACCGATCCGTCTGGCAGTGTTATTTGTATCATGTTGTTTATCTTCAGTATAAATTAGAGTGGCAAATTTAACGAACTATTAGCTAAGGGAAAATTAATCTAAAATAACTTTGATTTTTTATTAAAAGAATTTCATTTGTTTGGTTTTGATGATGATGTGTTGTAAAAAATATACACAGAATTTAATTGACATCATTGAAAGCAAATTTAGTTGCCTGCAGGTTTAGTAAATCAAAGCAGATGGGCAATATTGAACTTTAAAAAATAATTATCAATGATTAAAATTTTCCTTTCCACTTTTATTTTTTTATCAGTTACTTTTTCTTCTTTTGCCCAAAACTTCAGCGGCCAATGGAAAGGCGAATTTATAGACAGGAGCACAAAATCTATAAGCTGGGGTGGGGATAAATGTGAGTATGTACTGGATCTTGAATGCTCCGGTAAAAAAGTAACCGGATTTTCTTACACCTATTTTACCGAAGGAGGAAAAAGATTTTATACCATTTGCAAACTGGAAGGTTTTTATGATACCCGTAAAAAATATGTGGAAATAAAAGAAATAGAAAGAACAAAAACCAATGTTCCGCAGGAAGTAAGAAATTGTTTTCAGGTACATAAACTTATTTTTTTTAAAATAAACGGAGGCGATGAAACCCTTGAGGGTAACTGGATACCGGCCCCTAACCAGGAAGGCAATTGCGGCTTTGGCCTTACCACGCTAAGCAGGCGTGCATTAAAAAACAGTTTTCCGGGTTTTAAAAGTTCTGTTGTAAAAAATAATTCAAAATCTTTTACACCCTCTGTAACCAACACAAAAAAACTTCCTAACCTGGCAGATAAAAATAAAACTGTAGCTACAACTACTAAACTACCTGTAACAAAATCTAACCCAGTAACAGCAGAAACGCCAGTATTATCAAAAAAAGATTTAGCCGTTAAAACTCCCGAAACAATAAAAGAACCTTTAATAAAAATTGCTCCTAAAAGCATAATTGTGCCAGGTTTAAAATTTGAAAAACGAAACAACAACGTTTTAAAAACAATCGAAATAGAAAGCGAAAGCATTAAGATAGACCTTTACGATAATGGTGAAATTGATGGAGACAGTGTTTCTCTTTTCCTGAATGGCAAACTTATGATAGCCCATAAAAAATTAACCACTCAGCCTTTAAGCCTGCGCATACCACTGCAGGAACTGCAGGATGAAAATGAACTGGTGATGTATGCAGATAACCTGGGCAGCATTCCTCCAAATACTGCCGTTATGATTGTAACAGATGGTACCAAAAGATATGAAGTAAGAATTACTTCTGATTTGCAGAAAAGCGGAACAATACGGTTTGTAAAAAAGAAACAGAACGGCTGATTTGTATAAATCATCTTTTCCTTTAGTTCTTCATAAGCATCTCAATCTAACTATTCCTCTCTCCATTTTTATATTTTTATACAGATAGTATAAAAATTTTATGCTGGCCTAATCCTTTGCGTGCATTGTGTTTAAACAAGGCACCAGGAATTTTTGCCTTATAAAAAATTTATATCACCCCTACATATTAAATCTTTTCGTATCTTATTTTTTTTTAGATTTTACCAAAAAACATTTTACATGAAATCATCTTTAATACTGGTATGCATTTGCTTTACGCTGTTTACAAATGCGCAGCAAAAAATTGTATTTATAAATGCAGATAGCAGCAAAACTGTTATTGTAAAACAGAAAGATTTAGTAAGGCTTGCTTATAATGGCTATATGAAACAGCAGCAGCAAGCAGAAGGTTTTGTATCGGTGTTAAATGACAGTACCATTACCCTTATTCCAAGAAAAAAATTCCTGCAAAAAAAAATGCCGGCACAAACCATTTTTGTTAATGACATAACAGGCTTCAGGCGTTATAGTAAATTCAGGCCGACGGGCGAAGTTATTTATAGCATTGTGGGTATTGGTATTAGCGGTACTGTAACTGCTATTGTAAGCAAAGCTGATATTCCTGCGGCATTAACTTTTTTATCTGGCGCAGGTACACAAATTGTTACTTCAGGTTTGCGCAATGTATTTTTTTCTTCAAAAATTAAGAACAGTTTAAAAAATGGCTGGACCATGCAACTGGAACCTGCACTATAGAAAATATTCACTAAAAAGAATTGTCCTTATTATTTTGCTTTGCAGGGAGTTTTACTGAATGCCATGAAACTGAACAGCAGCACATAATTAAATGTGCTGCTGTTGATGAGTTTGTGTTTTTATATTTGTATTCGTACAGAAGAAAATTAATTTTTAATAAACCTGATATTTTCTTTTAGCAACGCATTTGTTATTTCTGCAAAATACATACCCGCTGGTAAATC
>JAYVGA010000352.1:0-5111 GCA_043772635.1 Chitinophagaceae bacterium | reverse complement strand
AAGAAATATTTTGTGCACTTCCATCCTGCATATCATTTTCATCTAAAGAAACTACCGGAATATTGTCGCCGCCTGCTTCTTTTAATTCTTCTATAATGTTGGTGTCTTTTGATGCTGGAACAGGTTTTACTTCCTGCCCGTAACTGCTGGCATAACTGATAGTCATTAGTAAGACCAACAGCATTACCCGGGTAAATCTAAATGTCATAAGCAATTTATTTTAAGGCGCAAACTTAACACTACTATAGCATATCTGCATTTTTATTCTTTCTTTGTGCAGAACTTATAATGGTTTATTCATTAGATAAAATCTTGTATGCAAATGGATTTTAATTTAATGATTAGGGTTTAGATGTTTAATAGTTTAGGAAAGATTTCTACATAACAAATGATTAATATTTAATAAAAAAAAGTGGGAATATAAGGAGATGATTAACTTTGATTCTTAGATATAAATAATTATGACTTCAACTTTTCTTACCTCCCTGCTTTTGTTTTGCAGTTTAATTTCTTCGGCACAAACAAACAAATACAAAGTTTCGCTTATTGGTTTTTACAACGTAGAAAATTTTTACGACACCGTAAATAATCCCATAGTAAATGATGAAGAATTTTTACCCTCGGGCGAGCGGCATTATAATTCCAGAATTTATTTAGACAAGCTGGACAGGATGTCAACCGCTATTTCTAAAATAGGAATAAATATTAATCCTGATGGACTTGCATTACTGGGTGTTTCGGAAATAGAAAATGATACGGTACTAACAGACCTCATTCATTCAGTAAAACTAAGAGACCGGAAATTAAAGTTTGCGCATTTTGATTCGCCCGATAAAAGAGGAATAGATGTGGCTTTAATTTATAATCCAAAATATTTTAAAGTATTATTTAGTGCCCCTCTTTTTGTGCAACTCCCCACAGGTAGCAAGGAAGCTTATTTTACCAGGGATGTATTGTATGTAAAAGGAATTTTAGATGGCGATACCATTCATGTTTTTGTAAATCATTGGCCCAGCAGGAGTGGTGGCGAAGAACGCTCTATCCCTGCAAGAGCAGCGGCAGCGGGTGTAGTAAAACACAGTGTAGATTCATTGACCCGCTTAAACCCCCTGGCTAAAATTGCCATCATGGGCGATTTAAATGACGACCCCATCAGCCCCAGTGTAACAAAAGTTTTAAATGCAAAAGGCGACTTAAATAAAGTAACCACTTCGGGTCTTTATAATCCATGGGTAGATATGTATAAAAAAGGCATTGGCACATTGGCCTACCAGGATGCCTGGGGTTTATTTGACCAGGTAATTATTTCTGCGGGCTGGCTGCACAAAGAACTGCCCGGATATTTTTATCAAAAGGCCATCATCTTTAATGAAGATTTTTTGGTGCAGAAAACAGGTAAGTACCGTGGCTATGGCAAACGCACCTGGGATGGCATGACATACAACTATGGATACAGCGATCACTTTCCGGTTTATGTGATGATGCTAAAGAAAGTAGATTAAAAAAGTGTAAAGTGTATAAGTATTAATACGTACACAGATTAAAAAAAAATATAAATACTACATTCGCTTTCTAAAATCAATATGTATGAAAAAGATCTTTACAAAAACTATTTTATCATTTATTTTACTGTTGTGCTTTGAAGTCTCAAATTCCCAACAATTATTTTTAGACAATTTTAATTATTCCGGTAATCTAACCGCTAATGGATGGACTGCTCACAGTGGTGTTGGAGTTAGTCCGGTGGCTACAACCACAGGTCTATCCTATTCTGGGATTCAAACAAGTGGAATTGGTAATGCTATCCAGATATTGAGCGTAGCAGGCGGAGAAGATGTAAATAAACCTATTACTACCCAGAATACTGATGGACAGAATATTTACTTTTCAGCATTGGTAAATGTTAATGAGGCTACAAATACTAAAACCGGCGATTATTTTTTGCACCTCGGAGGAACGGCTGGAGCTACACTAACAACATTTGCTGCCCGTGTTTTTGCCAGGACTACTGCAAGTGGAGTAAACTTTGGAATTAGCAATGGAACTATTGTCTATGGTTCAACAAATTTTGCAAAAAATACAACCTATTTGCTGGTAGTTAAGTACACTATCAATGTAGCAGGTAATGATGCCGTGTCTTTATGGGTTATTCCCAGCGGGGTTCCTGCTTCAGAAGCATTGGCTGGTACTCCGGAATCAGTAAACATTGCTACAGCCGGTCAGAATTCTATAGCATCTATAGTATTGAGACAGGGAGGGACATCCGTTCCTCAAACTGTTGTTGATGGAATTATAGTAGGCTTAACTTGGGCAGATGTAACTCCTTCAACTGCTGTGGGACCTACACTAAATGCAACTCCAAATATCACCAATATCTCCACAACCGTAGGCGTAGCATCAGTTGCACAATCATTTAATTTAACCGCATCTAATTTAACCCCTGCTGCTGGCAATGTAAGTATTACTCCTACTGCAGGATTAGAATTTTCTTTTGACAATATTACTTTTTTTACCAGCGCACAAAACCTGGCATACACTGCAGCCACTATTACTTCTACGCCAATATATGTTAGAATTACCAATACAGCCCCCCAGGGAATTGTATCAGGGAATATTACTATTAGTGGTGGTGGCGCAACCAATGCTGTTGTAACTGTAAGTGGTGCTGTATCTCAAAATTATTACAACACTAAAGCCAACCTTGGCCTTACCAATACCGGCACGTGGAGTTCTACTTTAGATGGTTTAGGTAGTTCTCCTGCAAACTTTACAGACCCTTACCAGTATTTCAACATCGTTAACCAGGCCAATGCCAATTACACAGGTGTATGGAATGTAACTGGTACAGAGTCTAAAATAATTGTAGGAGATGGAGTAGCTTCATTGACATTCAATATAAATCCAGGTGTTGATTCTGTAACGTCTGCATCCAAAATTGATGTATTGAACAACGGCCTTTTATCGATTTTAAATAACAGAATTCCTGCCCTTAATAGTCTTGCAACCGGATCTACTGTAAACTTTAGCCAGATTGGTACTACTACTTCAGATACAATAAAAATTCCGGCATTATCTTATTACAATCTGAATTTAACCAGCGGATTAAAATATTTCAGTGCAGGCACTACTACTGTTCGTGGCAGTTTTCTTGCCGACGCTGTAACAGCTATAAATGGATCACTCTCTCCATTCTCTACCATCAATGCTTTGGGAAATGTAAGTTTTACAAACGGTTCTGTTTTTGAACCTACACCAGGTGGTGATGCAGCGAGGCTAACATTAAAAATGAATGGCTCGGGTCCGGTTCAGCAATTAAATGGTGCTGGAACTGAGATAAGAATATTCAGGCTGCAAAGGGATAGTACAGCAACTAACAGCATTCAATTAGGTCTCAATACTAATCTTACATTAGGCAATGCTACAAGCGGAGGTTTGCTTTTAACTCCAGCGGCGACCACACTTGCAATGGGAGCTAATACCATTAATTTTATTGGTGGAGCAGTATCTACTACGGCAGCTAATGGTAAGATTTCTTCAGGCTTTGGTACAATCAATGTTTTAAAATCTGCCGGTGCTGCAGATGCAGGAACATTGCGGTTTGCATTGGGTGCAGCATTAGCCCAGTTTACGTTAAATCTTGGCCCTGCGGTAACTAAAGATTCTGTAACCATTGCAGGTAATTTAACTGTTGGTTTTGTAAACCTAATAAAAGGAAAAATTGTAATGACTGCAGGAGATACTTTGTCTTCTGATATTGTTGTAGCACCTACCGTTGCTCCTTACTCTTTTGTAGATGGAGCATTAAGATTGAGTGGTAGCAGTAACTTAGGTTTTGCAGTAGGCAAAGGAAATAATTTTGCGCCCGTGGGAATATCAAATTTTGGCGGAGGGTTAAATACATACACTGTTCATTATTTTAATACAGGCTTTGGTACTTATACTATTGACCCTGCTACATTAGGTACTTATCCAGCTTATGAAGTAAGTAGATCATTGTACTGGAAAGTAACTTCTGCTAACGTTAATCCTTATGATGCTGTTTTTGGATATACAGATGCAGCAGCAAAAATTTTCGTTCCTAACCAAATTCGTATAGCCAACTTTGATAATACCGACTGGGCTGATAAAGCTGGTACACCTGACCCTTTAAATACAACTACAGGTGGAACCATTACTGTTGCTGGTATTACTGAATTTGGGCCTTTTACATTTTCTGCTCTGGTAACTGGAGTTGTGCCTGTAAAACTCAGCAACTTTGCTGCACAAAAAATTGGTAATACAACAAAAGTAATATGGACCACAGAACAGGAATTGAATAGTAAAGAATTTGCGGTGGAAAGATCTGTAAATGGTGGAAGAACCTGGAATACAATTTCTATAGTGCCTGCAGCAGGTAACAGCAGCATTAAATTAAACTACAGTATTATAGATAACCTTCCTGCTAAAGGAGTAAACTTATACCGCTTGAGATTGATAGACATTGATAATAAATTTACCAACTCCAATACCAAAGCAGTGCTGTTTAGCAATACAGATGTAGTGCTTATTACACCTAACCCTGCCAGCAGTTATATAAATATATTGATGAGCAAAAGCAATAACAGCATTACACAAATTATTGTTGCAGATGTAAATGGCAAAGTGATAGAAAGAATAAATACTGCAGATCAATCTTATCAAATAAATGTTAGCAGGTATGCTAAAGGAATTTATATGGTTAAAGTGATGGGTGCAGAAAATACAAGCATACAAAAAGTGATTGTTCAATAGTAGCAAGGTCGGGACCGAAGGTCATACCTGCAATTAAGAGCAACCTAAAAAAGTATAGGGGCAGAAAAACCGGAATTTATTCTCCTGGTTTTTCTGCCTTTTTTTATGGATAAAAAATTTCGGTCTTTATCAGCTACGCTTCAAACATTGTCGGTCAGACGGAGCCCGTCATACCGGGGTTAAACAATATCAATATCATCCTTATGCAATGGCGCAATATTTTTAAACCTTAAAAAAATATTGCCGGTAGTAATTACATCTTTTTGGCAATAGACGGCTATGCGTTTTAAATTAGCAGCTCTTTCTTCTTCTGTTCCGTTCCAGTACAATTCGCCTACCAT
>JAYVGA010000351.1:0-13369 GCA_043772635.1 Chitinophagaceae bacterium | reverse complement strand
AAAATGGTGTGATTATTAAAGAAGGAGAATGGTTGAGTTTGAATGGAACCAAGGGCCTGGTATATGAGGGCAGCCTGGCATTAACTGATATTGATATTGATAAAAACAAATCATATAAAGACCTGATGAAACTGGTGGACAAAACAAAAACAATGGGTGTAAGAACCAATGCCGATACACCCAAAGATGCTGCACAGGCTTTAAAATTTGGTGCAGAAGGAATTGGCTTGTTTCGCACAGAGCATATGTTTTATGGAGAAGGAAGCGAACGGCCCCTGTTCCTGCTACGTAAAATGATTATGAGCAAAACAGAAAAAGAAAGACGGTCGGCATTAAACGAATTATATGTTTTTGTAAAAAAAGATTTTAAAGCCACACTTGCTGTTATGAATGGGCACCCGGTTACTTTTCGTTTACTGGATCCGCCATTGCATGAATTTGTGCCGCATGATGCTGCAAAATTACAGGAGCTGGGTAAAGCATTGGGAATTAGCATGAGCCTTTTAAGACGAAGGGTACTGGCCCTGCACGAAAACAACCCTATGCTTGGCCATCGTGGAGTACGCCTGGGTGTGAGTTATCCTGAAATAACAGAAATGCAGGTAAGGGCAATTTTTGAAGCAACGGCAGAGTTGCTTAAAGCCGGCAGAAAGGCTTTACCTGAAATTATGATACCGGTTACCTGCACGGTAAATGAACTTATTCACCAAAAAATAATAACAGACAGGGTGTATAAAGAAGTGTGTGAAAAAAGAAAACTAAAAAAAATACCTTACCTCTACGGCACTATGATAGAAATACCGAGAGCTGCATTAAAAGCTGCACAGATGGCCACCGTAGCCGACTTCTTCAGCTTTGGCACCAACGATCTTACCCAAATGAGTTTTGGTTTTAGCCGGGATGATATTGGCGGATTTTTACCCAACTATCTTGATCAGAAAATATTGTACGATGATCCCTTTCAAACCATAGACCAGGAAGGAGTAGGGGAGCTGATAAAATTTGGAACCGAAAGAGGCCGCCAGACAAAACCTCATTTAAAAGTAGGTATTTGTGGGGAGCATGGCGGCGATGCGGAGAGTGTAAAATTTTGCCACCGCATTGGTATGAATTATGTAAGCTGTTCACCCTTCCGTGTGCCAATTGCAAGACTGGCAGCAGCGCAGGCAGCATTGGAAAATTCTGTAAAAATAGAAAGGAAAATTATTTCACTTAAAAAAAAGTAAAAATTTGGGTTTAAAGTTTTATTTTGTTGTTTTCGAGTGATAACTGGTAGCTACGATCTAAAACTTTTAAAATTTATTATCTGGCAAATAAGAAAACCATATTTGTAAAAGGAACAGAAATAACCATCTTTAAGCATGAAGCAAAAGATTATATTTCTCTTACTGATATTGCAAAATCCCGAAACAGCTCTGAATCCTTTGCTATAATTAATAATTGGATGCGTAGTAGAAGTACTATTGAGTTTATTGGCTTATGGGAAAAATTGTGTAATCCAAATTTTAAACCTCTCGAATTCGAGAGGTTTAAAAATGAAGCAGGAAGTAATTATTTCGTTCTTTCTCCTCAAAGATGGATAGAGGCAACTAATGCAATAGGAATTATTTCTAAGTCTGGACGGTATGGCGGAACATTTGCTCATAGGGATATTGCATTTGAATTTGCAACCTGGATTTCTTCTGAGTTTAAGCTTTATCTTATCATCGAATTTCAGCGGTTGAAAGATAACGAAAATGACCGTTTAAAATTAGAGTGGAGTTTTCAAAGAACACTGGCCAAAGTAAACTACCGTATACATACTGATGCAATAAAAGAAAACCTTGTTCCAGCATCACTTAATAAACAGCAGATAAATTTTGTGTATGCCAATGAAGCCGATATACTTAATATGGCATTGTTTGGGAAGATAGCCAAACAATGGAGAGATGAAAATCCAAAAGCAGAAGGCAATATCCGTGATGGAGCCTCTATTGAGCAATTGGTAGTATTATCTAATTTAGAAAGTATTAATGCGGTACTTATTCACCAGGGATTGGCACAACCCGAACGGCTGCAGCAATTAAATAACATAGCCATTACCCAGATGAAATCGCTGGTAGCAAATTATAGTATTAAAAAATTGAAGTAAAGACAGATTGAAATGAAAATAATCTTTATAAAATTTATATGTTGCTTCTAAACTATTTTAAAAATAATTTATTTCTGGCTCCCCAAAATCTTAATATAATTTGCTCTTTCATAACTCACAGGATCAGTAATATTTTGCTGGCTCATTACTCCTTTAAAAGCATTAATATTTTCAAATTCTTTGGTGAGCATCCATGCCTCCAGTTCTTTATTCATGGTTTTCAAATAACCAATACCATTTTTATAAAGGGCAGAAGCTGTCATAGCAATATCTGCACCGGCCAGGATATATTTTATTACTTCTATAGAACTTTGTACACCTGTGCTGGCAGCCAGCGATACAGGCACACGGCCATATAACATTGCGATCCATAAAAGCGGTAATCTTATTTCATTGGATTCGCTGAACTGCAGGTTATGCAGAAGGCTTAGGGAATTGATATCAAAATCGGGTTGATAAAAGCGGTTGAATAAAACCAGCGCATCTGCTCCATACTCCTGCATACGTTTTGCCATATTACCCATGGCACTAAAGTAAGGATTGAGTTTTACGGCCACCGGAATTTTTATAGTGTTTTTAATTTCATCTATAATATTTAAATAGCGGTGCTCCACAGCCGAAGATGATAAATGCACATCTGCCGGAATAAAAAATATATTTATCTCCAGGCCATCTGCTCCGGCAATTTCTATCTGGCGGGCATAATTAATCCATCCTTCGTTGGTAATGCCGTTTAAACTGCCAATAACAGGAATGCTTACCTGTTCTTTTGCCTTGCGGATATTTTCAAGAAACTGGTCCGATCCTTTTCGGTAATGGTCAAGGTCAGGAAAAAAATCGCTTGCTTCTGCTGAGAGATTACTGCTGTTGCCAACTATTGTTTCAAATAACGCTGCTTCTTTTTTTATCTGCTCTTCAAATAAAGAGAAGAGCACTACAGCACCGGCACCGGCGTCTTCCATCTGCACAATATTGCTCATATCTTCCGATAAGGTACAGGCCGAAACTACAATCGGCGATTTCAGTTTTAATCCCATGTAAGTTGTACTTGTATCCATAATTTTAATTTTTTTAGCCACGAATTGCACAAATTTTCAACTAATAAAACAATGGGTGTTCATTGATGTAATAATTAATAATTCTGTATTTGAATAAAGTTTTTTTAGAATAAAGAAATATACAGTATTTGTGCATTTCATATTTGAGAATGAGTATTGAAAATTGAATATTGAACATTCTTTTCTAATGTTCAATATCCAATGCTCAATTTTCAATATTCATTTAAAGAACTTTTACTGTACCAATACATTAATATTCCTACGCCACCGGTACAAAATCACTGGCGCTTTTAGTGGCCAGTTCTTCATAATTTTTCCAGCGTTGGTTCACCATATCCTGCGCCAGTATCATCAGTTCTTCTGCCTCAGCCGGGTTAGTTTGTGTCAATACTTTATAGCGCAATTCTTTATAGGCAAATTCTTTTAGCGGTATTACCGGCCTGGTACAATCCAGTATAAAAGGATTTTGTTTTTTCTTTCTTAACACAGGATTATAACGCATCAGCGGCCAGTAGCCACTTGCCACTGCATTGTTTTGCTGGGTAAGCCCGTCTTTAAGATCGTAGCCGTGGGCAATGCAATGACTGTAGGCCAATATCAACGAAGGGCCATCGTATGCTTCGGCCTCTCTCATGGCCAGCATAGTTTGTTGCGGGTTGGCACCAAAAGCAATTCTTGCCACATACACATTGCCATAAGAAACCGCCTGCATGGCCAGGTCTTTTTTACCACCACGTTTACCGGCAGATGCAAATTTTGCAGAAGCAGCCGTGGGTGTTGATTTGGAACTTTGCCCACCGGTATTGCTGTACACTTCGGTATCGAGTACAAGAATATTAATATTTTTTCCGCTGGCCAGTGCATGATCCAGGCCACCATAACCAATATCATAGGCCCAGCCATCGCCACCTACCAGCCATACACTGCGGTGCACCAACTGCTCACATACAGAAAGTAAATGTTTTGCCACCGCATCCGGAATGTTTTCTAATTTATCCTTTAGTTCGTTTACCCGTAGCCGTTGCCTGGCAATATCCGATTCCTGCAATTGCGGAGCAGTTATTAATTCCTGTACAAATTCATCGCCCAGTTGTGGTGCCAGTTGCTTTAATAAACGGTGCGCCATGCCCAGTTGATGATCGGCCGTCATACGCATACCCAGGCCAAATTCCGCATTGTCTTCAAATAAAGAATTGGACCAGGCAGGTCCCTGCCCTGCTGCATTTTTGGTCCATGGAGTAGTAGGTAAATTACCTCCATAAATAGAGGAGCATCCTGTAGCATTGGCCACCAGCAAACGATCGCCAAATAACTGCGACAATAATTTGATATAAGGTGTTTCCCCACAGCCGGCGCAGGCACCGGAAAACTCAAACAGTGGTTCCAGGAACTGCGCACCATGAACGGTAGAAAAATTTATTTCAGAACGGTTGTTCCAGGGAAGGTCTTCAAAGAAACTGATATGTTGTTTTACTTTTTCCAGCACCGGTTCTTTCTCTGCCATATTAATGGCTTTTACAGAACGGTCAAATATGTTGGTAACCGGGCAAACGGCTACACACAAATTACATCCGGTACAATCTTCTGCATACACCTGCAGGGTATATTTTGTTTCAGGAAATCCTCTTGCATTTATGGGTGCAGATAAAAAACCATCAGGCGCTTTTTTTAAAAAACCTTCATGATAAAATTTTGCACGTATCACACTATGAGGGCACACATAAGCACAATTGCCGCATTGAATACAGGTTTCAGCATCCCATACCGGCACCTGGTCTGCAATATTTCTTTTCTCCCATTTGGTAGTACCACTCGGATAAGTTCCATCCACAGACATTTTACTCACAGGTATTTCATCACCATGGCCCGACATCATCATGGCCGTTACATCTCTTACAAATGCAGGTGCATCTGCAGATACTACCGAAAGCATTTGGGAAACAGAAGACACATTTTTGGGAACAGTTACCTGGTATAAATTTGCAAGTGTAGCATCTACTGCTTTAAAATTTTGTTCTACAATTGCTTTTCCTTTTTTAGAATACGTTTTTTCAATTGCATGTTTTATCTGCTCTATGGCTTCTTTTTTTGGCAGCACACCACTCAGTGCAAAATAGCAGGTTTGCATAATGGTATTAATTCTGCCATTCATGCCTGTATCTTTTGCCACAGTGGTAGCATCAATAATATAAAATAATAATTTTTTGCTGATGATATTTTTTTGAACGCTGACCGGTAACTGATCCCAAACTTCTTCTTTATTAAAAGGACTGTTTAATAAAAATGTGCCGCCGGGTTTTATAAAATTAAGCATCTCTACTTTTTCTGTAAAGTTGAACTGGTGACAGGCAATAAAATCGGCACGGGTAATAAGGTAAGGGGCCCTTATGGGGTGGGGGCCAAAACGTAAATGCGAAACGGTTCTGGCACCGGATTTTTTGGAGTCGTACACAAAATATCCCTGTGCAAAAAGCTCCGTATTTTCTCCAATAATTTTTATGCTGTTTTTATTGGCACCCACCGTACCATCGGCACCCAGGCCAAAAAATAAAGCCTGCCGCCATTCCGATTCGTCTAAGGAATAGGCTTCGTCATACGAAAGACTGGTATGTGTTACATCATCATTAATGCCAATGGTAAAATGATTTTTTGCGGCTTTGCCTTTTAATAATTCATCATAGATTCCCTTAACCATTGCTGGTGTAAATTCTTTTGATGAAAGACCATAACGGCCACCAATAACGTTGGGAAGTTTTGATAATTTTCCCTGTTGCAATCCTTCTACCAATGCTGCCAATACATCCTGGTAAAGCGGTTCTCCGGTGGCCCCCGATTCTTTGGTACGGTCTAACACGGCAATAAACTCCGTTGTTTTTGGCAGGGCATTTAAAAAATGTTGGGTAGAAAAAGGGCGGTATAATTTTACCAGTACCACCCCTGTTTTTTCTCCTGATGCATTTAATGCTTTTACAGTTTCATCTACGGTTTCTCCGCCAGAGCCCATTATGATAGTTATATATTTTGCATCGGGTGCGCCATAATATTCAAAGAGTTCATATTTTCTGTTGGTCATTTTTTCAAATTCCCTCATCACATCATTTACAATACCCGGTGTGTTATCATAAAAAAGATTTACTGTTTCCCTGCCCTGGAAATACACATCCGGATTTTGCGCCGTACCTCTTATAAAAGGATGATCGGGATTTAATGCTCTTTTGCGGTGAGCAAAAATAAATTCATCCGGTATCATTTGTTTTATCTGGTTATCCGATAAAAGTTCCAGTTTATTTACTTCATGCGATGTGCGGAAGCCATCAAAAAAATGCATGAAAGGAATTCTTGATTTTAAAGTTGCTGCCTGTGCTATTAATGCAAAGTCGTGCGCTTCCTGCACACTGTTAGAACCAAGGATAGCAAAGCCCGTAGTTCTTGCTGCCATTACATCCTGGTGATCTCCAAAAATAGATAAACCCTGTGCAGCCAGTGAACGTGCGGCAATATGAAAAACGGTTGCCGTTAATTCGCCGGCAATTTTATACATGTTTGGCAGCATAAGCATTAAGCCCTGCGATGCGGTGAAAGTGGTTGTCATGGCACCGGTTTGTAAAGCCCCATGCACCGTTCCTGCCGCACCGCCTTCGCTCTGCATTTCTATCACATCGGGCACGCTGCCCCAAATATTTTTTATTCCTTTGGCGCTCCACTCATCTGCCAGTTCGGCCATGGTAGAAGAGGGTGTTATAGGATAGATAGCACAAACTTCATTAACACGGTAAGCCACATACGCTGCTGCTTCATTTCCATCTATAGTGGCCACTAATTTATTTTTAACTGGCATGGGTAATTTCTTTAAGGGGTTCAGTAATCATTTCTATTGCATGGCAGGGACATTGTTCAAAACAAATACCACAACCGGTGCACAAATCAAAATCAAACTGGTAACGGTTACCCGGCCCTAATTTTATAATGGCATCTTCGGGGCATGCTGCAAAACAACCATCGCATTCAAAACAGTTGCCACAGCTTAAGCAGCGCTGCGCTTCGTAGCGGGTTTCTTTTTCACCCAGGCCACTTATCACTTCATCAAAATTCTGTATGGCTACCTCTGGTAAAAGTTTATCCTGTTCTTTTTGTGGTGCTTCGGTTTTAAACCACATGTGCAGTTTTCTGTAACCGGCAGTGGGATGTTTTTCTCCTTTAATAAATGGCTGCTGTTTTAAATAACTATCAATATAGCGTGCTGCTTTTTTTCCCTGGCCAATAGCAATGGTAGAACTCCTGTTTTCGCCGGGCAACATATCGCCACCGGCAAAAATTCCCTGCTGGCCTGTCATGCGTTGCGCATCAATTTTTATGGTTCCATCTTCATTAAAAATCATTGTGGTCAGGGAGCGTAAAAAACCGGAGTCTGTTTCCTGCCGGTTGGCAATAATCAACACATCGGCATCTACGGTTTCAAATTCACCGGTGCCAATGGCTTTTCCTTTTTCCACTTTCATTTTCTCCAGCGTGATTTTACTTTTTTCTATCCGCTTTATGCTTTTTAAAATTTGTACATCTACTCCTTCAGCCAGCGCATCTTCTGTTTCATAATCGTAAGCAGGCATTAATTTTTTATCGCCGGGGAAATAAACAATGGCTTCGGAGCCAAAACGTTTTATCATGCGGGCAAGGTATAAAGCCAGTTTGCCTCCGCCATACACCACTACTTTTTTATTTATATAAGGAGATGAATTTATTCTGGCTTCATTAAAAAAAGAAAATGCGTCGGTGATGTACACAGAATCATCCCCGCTTGGGCGGGGCAGGCTCTGCTCAAATTTTTCTTTATGAATGAGCTGTGCACCGATGGCCAGATAAACCGCATCAAAATTTCCGGCTTCTTTTTCAGTGAGTACATCTTCTACTTTATAATTCAGCCGTATTTTTACACCGGTTCTTACAATGCGCTCCACTTCAAAATCCAGTATTTCTTTTGGCAAACGGTAATCGGGAATACCTGACCACAACAAACCTCCTGCATGGCCGCCGGCTTCATAAATTTCCACATCATTACCCATGCGGGCTAAATGATAAGCAGCGGATAAACCTGATGGACCGGCACCAATTACTAAAACTTTTTTTCCTGTTGATTGACTCTTAAACTGTATAGGCCATTTTTGTTTGATGGCTTCCTCGCCGATATAGCGTTCAATTGCATGAATGTTTACAGCGGTATCAATATGGGTACGGTTACACCCGGTTTCGCAGGGCTTTACACAAACCCGGCCCATAATTGCAGGAAAGGGATTATCTGCCACAAGTGTTTGAAAGGCTTCAAAATATTTACCGGCCTGTGCATCTGCCATCCATGCCTGTATGTTTTCTCCGGCAGGGCAGGCACTGTTGCAGGGCGGCATAAAATCTACGTATAAAGGGCGGCGGTTTCTAAGCGGACCTGTACCTTCTGCATGACCCGTAAGGTCAGCTGGTTTGGTGATGTCGGTATTAGACATTATAATAATTTAGCTAATGGAAATTCAATCAACTAAATTAACTGGAAGGCTTATAATTTCTATTGATTTACTTCAGCAGCGGGGCTGATATAAATCATATTTATTTTTTTTGTGTCAAGGATATTTCATTCTGGCTAAAATAAAATAAAGCACATGTGTTTTTTAAACAGCTGATATTAATGCAAATTAAAATGCAGATATACTTCTTTAATCAAATACTATACATAAAAAAAACCAGCACAAAATGCTGGCTCTAAAAAAAGGGCACTTATTGTTTAAAAGTTATAGCCCACACTTACTGCACCCAATGGCTGAATATAACCACCTGTGATGATAGGTGTAAAACCAGCCCGCCACGAAAAGCCGCCCTCTTTAGGCATTCTCCTGTACATAAAAGAGGCAGTTCCAAATACTGATCGTCCGGGGCTGTTATAATCATCAAAGACATTTAATTTTTTACCTGCAAAAGTTACACCACCACCCACTTCCAGGGCATTTACAGAATTGGGTTTACCAAAAATATAATTTAGCTGCAGCGGTATGGTAACCACAGAGCGCTGGTTAGAAAAACCATTGGGATTAGTACTGCCCACAATATCGTAACCACTCACAAAACCTAACCCAATGCGCCCTCCAATTCCAAAAGGAGATTTTTTAAACCGCTGGTCTATATTGGCAGAAAACAAAATACCCGGCCCGCCGAGCTCTGCATAAAAACTTGTTTGCCCCGGAATTTTAGCGCTGCTTTGTTCCTGCGCAATGGCCAGGCTGCTGATAAAAAAAGATAGAATGATTAAAGATGATTTCATAATTACAGTTATTTGGTGAATCGTTAAGGTTTTAAAAAAGCAATGAGCAGCTAACGGTTGTTTGTGCTGCACGTTTAATGTTAAATAAAATACAGGGTTTTAACAATAATGTTTTTTATTGGTAAAAGTGGCTTTTTTGTATGATGTAGTGATAAAGAAAAAAAATGTTTCAAAAAAATATGTGTTAGTTCACCGGATAACATACATCCGTGTTTCTGTAAAAAATCAATATATTTTTATAAAATACTCTAAAACTGTTTTATTATTTTTGAAATATGCAATTTGAAAAATATGAAATAAAAGCGTCCTCATCTTTGTTGCTTTTTGAATTTTATAGCACAGGGCCAAAGGGCAAAATAAAGAAACAAGTTGAATTTAAAGCATTTGAAGAAACTCCCACGGTATTCAATATAGGTTTTGGAGATGTAGACAACAATGGAAAAATTAACGACTTAATTATTACCGGTAATGAGGATAGCCAAAAAGTTTTGGCAACAGTGGCCTTAACCGTTTTTAAATTTTTCGAAAAATACCCCGATTTTTATGTGTATGCAACAGGCAGTACAAAAGCCCGGTCGAGGCTTTACAGGATGGGGATTGCTAATAATTTAAATGAAATTTCAGAAACTTTCGTTGTATTTGGTTTTTTATCTAACCAGTGGGAAAATTTTAAAATAGGCAGAGATTACGAAGAATTTTTAATAAAACTTAAAAGATAAAAATTTATATATTTGCATAATCAATGAAAAAAAATAATAAAATATCATCCCTCTCTCAATTAACTAAGCAGGCTGCAAAAATAAAAATCAGCAATAAGCTGAATACAGTTGCTGATACTCCTTTTTTTAAGAAAAAAATGGAAAAGGGCGCTAAAACCCTTGCTGTCGCAGGTTTGCCTAAATAATGTATTCATACCATACTCCCATTTTAAAGATTGAAATTTTTCAAGTAATGGTATGATGAATTTTTCTTTCAACTGGGTGCGAATTTAATAATTCCATTCAGATATCTTTAAAGTATCTAATCCATTAATTGGATTATAAGCTTTATAAAATACCTTCTTCCTATTGCTTGCAAATTTTGTATTCAAATCGCCTGACTGGGAAATAGTAAAAATATTTGATTCGTAAGTAATGCATTGTAGTAGTTCATCAAATTTCATATCAGAGCTTATTAATAATTCAACATTCAGCGTTTTAGTATTAAAGCCTATTTCAAATGAGTTATCTATGCGTTCGTTTATTGATCATTTGTTTCCGCTAACGGTTATATAGAAGTTTCTGTCAACATGAAAGCCTTCTGAACTGGTTGTGGAAACTTTAGAAGTTTGCCATTGTGTTGACGGAAAAATGAATTGGTAGTTTTTCCCATCAAAGGTTATTCTTAGAGGCATCGAAAAATCTTTTATGCAGTTTTCCCAACGATACTGGAATATACTGTCCTTAAAAGAGTAGCTAAATGTGGGTATTTGTATTGTTTTTAAGTATTGGTCAAAAATTTTTGTAAAATCCTTTTTTGTGTAGCGATTGAAAAAAATCACTATTTTATTTGTATTAACTGTCTGATGATAAAACTCCTTACTCAATCCTGTCAAAACTTCTTTAAACAATGTGTCTCCAATTATTTGTCTTATCATATGAAGCATGGCACTTCCTTTATAATATTGGTCTGAAGTATTAGTGCCTAAAACAGGCACGTCATTTTTTATTCTTTTCCATGTTCCAACTGCATAATCATTACCTGCTTCGATCCCAAAAACATAAGATGTATACAGTGTTTCCAGGTATTTCGTAAAGCCTTCGTGTATCCAACTGTCACCACCGGTACTTGCGGTAATACTATTGCCAAACCATTCGTGCCCGCTTTCATGTACAAGGATAAAATCAAATTTAAGGCCCCAACCACTTTTCGAAATAATGTCTTTTCCTTTTAAGCCGTTTTGAAAGCCATTACCATAGGCCAATGCACTTTGATGTTCCATACCGTCCATAGGAGCTTCCACCACTTTATAACTGTCTTCGTAAAAGGGATAAGGCCCACTCCAATATTCAAAGGCTCTAAGCATTGTATCAATTTGTTTAAAATGGTTTTTTGCTTTAGTTAGGTTATAATCTAATACCCAATAATCACAATCAAGCTTTCCTTTTAATCCGGCATAGTTCTCATGCCAATTAACATATTTTCCAATGTATGGGATAATGTTATAGTTGTTTATTGGGTTTACCAGCTTCCATGTATAAGTAGTCGTCCCCTGTTTGCCCGCCGATTTTTTTTTAAGTCGGCCATTGGCAACCGCTATTAGTGTATCGGGTACAGTGATGCTGAAAGAAACACCATTATCAGGCTCATCAAATAAAACATCTTTGCAAGGCAACCAGATGCTTGCCCCGGAACCCTCGCAGGCAACACTAATAAACGGTCGCCCATTTAAATCTTTAGCCCATATCCAGCCATTGTCATAGGGTGGCTTTAATGATTCTTTCGGCTCTCCTTCAAAATGAATTGAAATGGTTTGTTTCTCTCCTGCTTTGATAAGTGTTGGAAAAATTACGAGGTAAGTATCTTCTTTACTGTGTTTAAAAACAAGGCTTTTGTCTTTCCATCTAACACTGGTAATTCGCATGGGAGCTTGCAGGTCAATTTGCAGTATTGTATCTGGCTGCAAAACGGAAAATGTTATACTGTTCGTTCCGGTTACATATTTTCTTTCATAATCAGGTGTAATATCAATTTTGTAATATAATAAGTTCCACCACTTTTGTTCTTGCCGAATACTGCCAGGAGCCGTTTCTTTATTGCCTTGCTTTTTTGTTGTCAGCGTTTGTCCATGTACAAAAATTGATAAAAATAGTCCAAGCAACGTAAGTTTAAATTGTTTAATAGTCATCATAATTTAAAGGAGAAAAGGAAAATTTATTTGTTTAACGATTACGGGGACCGTTTTAAATGACGCACAACTGTTGTATTTGAGTAAACTATTTTAAACTGACCTAACTTAGTTTTTTTCAAACAAAATTTGAGTGTCTTCTTCAAAATCTTCGTCAAAATAACCGCCAAATACAGCAGTATCTAAATATATCTTTGGAGCTTTTTATTCTCTGCCTAATGATACCTCAGTTTCTATAAATTATTAAAATTATCAGCGCAGTTTACCCAATCTTCTCTTCCACCAAACCCTTCACCTCACTCAGCTTAATTCTTTCCTGCAGCATGGTATCCCTGTAGCGTATGGTAACCGTGTTGTCTTCTTTTGTTTGATGATCTATGGTTACACAAAATGGTGTGCCAATGGCATCCATTCTCCTGTATCGTTTTCCTATGGCATCTTTCTCTTCATAAAAACACATAAAGCTGCCTTTGCAATTGTTCATGAGTTCTTTGGCAATTTCCGGCAGTCCATCTCTTTTTAATAAAGGAAGTATGGCCAGTTTGGTAGGTGCAATCTTTGCAGGAATTTTTAAAACAACACGGCTGTCTTCTGTGCCATCTTCCTTAAGCCATTTCTCTTCTGTGTATGCAAGGCTCATTACTGTAAGGAACAAACGATCAAGGCCCACAGAAGTTTCTACCACATAGGGCGTGTAGTTGCCATAAGGTTTGCCTTCTTCATTAAGGTCGTTATCAAAATACTGTATTTTCTTTTTGCTGAATTTTGCATGCTGTGTTAAATCAAAATCAGTGCGGCTGTGTATGCCCTCCAGTTCTTTCCAGCCAAAAGGAAATTCAAATTCTATATCCAGTGCAGCATCGGCATAATGCGCCAGCTTTACATGATCGTGAAAGCGTAATTTTTCGGCAGGTATACCAATGCTCCCGTGCCATTTTTTTCTTTCTGCTGCCCAAAATTTATACCATTCCATCTGTGTGCCGGGGCGG
>JAYVGA010000350.1:0-10240 GCA_043772635.1 Chitinophagaceae bacterium | reverse complement strand
TATTCATCAATAAGCTGCATTACTCTTTTTTTGGGAGCGCCCGTCATAGAGCCCATGGGGAATGTGGCTTTAATGGCATCAGTAAAATGCAGGCCCTCCTGTAACTCTCCTTTAATAGTGCTTATCATTTGGTGCACCTGCGGAAAACTGTAAATGCCAAACAGCTCTTCTACCTGTACGGTTCCTTCTTTACATATCCTGCTCAGGTCGTTTCTTACCAAATCTACTATCATCACATTTTCGCTGCGCTCTTTGCTGCTGCTTTGCAGGTATTTTTTGTCAGCCTCATCCTGCTGCAGGTTTTCCTTATTTCTTTTAATGGTTCCTTTTATGGGTTGTGAAAGGATGTGTTGCCCTGTTTTTTTAAGATACCTTTCGGGGCTGGCACATAAGCAATATTTATCATGCAGTTTATACAAGGCAGCAAAAGGATTGGGAGAAAAAGCTACCAGCCTGCTGTAGGTGTACAAAGGATCAATAACTGCATCTTTTGCAAAAAAGGGCTGGCAAAAATTAATCTCATAACAATCTCCCCTGAGTATATGCCTGCGCAAAGCGTTAACGGCAGTAATATATTCTTCTTTGCTGATACAAGGCTTTGCATGTACATCACCAGGATACTTTGGTAATATTTCTTCGGGCTCATTTTGTATGGCTGCAAAAATATCCTGCACATTTTGCGTATAGCTGCTTATGTGCAGCTGGTTATTTTGTAAACGCAGCAATACCTGTGGCTCAAAAAAGAAGCCCACCCCAAAATCTATTGCATCTTTTTTATGGCTGGATAATATTTCTATTTCATTTTTTAAACCATAGCCCAGGTGACCAAACAAGCAGCAGGGATGGCTATCGTAAAATTCTTTTAATGCATTAAAAGCATTGCCTGGCTGCAACAATACCGATCTGTGGCAACCGGCAGCAAGCACACAATCAAATGCAGGTGCATCATAGCTGTAGCCGTTGTTATCTAAAAAACAAAAAATGCTGAACCGGTTTGCCCAGTTCAACATTTTATTTTTAAAAATATTGTAATCGTTTATTTTAAAAGTTGCGTTTGTAGGTTTCACATCATCAGTTAATAATCATCGTCATCGTCAAAGCCATTACCTCCGCCGCCATCCATATCATCAAACAAACCAAACTCTTTAAAGTCATCATCTATTTTAAGATCATCCTCTTCGGTAGTTTTTTTTGTGGTTGATTTTTTGGCTTTCGATTTAGGAATATCAAACTCCTCAAAATCCGGATCCCAGTTATCATCTTCCTCTGGTTTTTCCCAATCATCATCTACTTCTACTTCGGCATCATCATCCTCATCATCCTCATCATCTGTCTTCTTTTTTTTAGAAGACCCTTTAGATTTTGGTGCAGCTTTTGGAGCCACCTCTTCTTCGTCAAAATCATCATCATCCTCATCATCTTCTATTTTAGATGTGGGTGCAGCTTTTTTAGAAACAGCATCTTTGGGTGTTGCAGTTTTTTTAGCAACTGTCTTTTTTTCGTTATTAGGTTTGGTAGCCATGCTAAAAGAATTAATACTGTAAAATTTCTACGAGTTTTTTAATTGACCAAATATTTTGGAACTTTTTTAAATTATTTTTTTACACTTTTACAATTTGCTCCCTGCCGGGCCCGTTGCTTATGTATTTTACCGGAATTTTTATAAAGTTATCCAGGTAATCTATATATGTTTTCATTGCTGGCGGCATAGCATCGTAATTTGCTATGGCAGAAATATCCGTTTTCCAGCCTTCAAAAGTTTTATATCCCGGCTCTATTTTTACCCTATTCATCTGGAAAGGTATATAATTCTTTTCTTCTCCGTTTACCATATAGCTGTTACATACTTTTAATTCATCCAGCCCGTCCAGGATATCTGCCTTGGTCATTACCAGCTGGGTTACCCCGTTTATCATGCAGGCAAACTGAATAGCAATAAGATCTATCCAGCCACAGCGGCGTGGCCGGCCGGTTGTACTGCCAAATTCATTGCCGGCATTGCGTAAAAAATCACCGGTTTCGTCCAGCAGTTCTGTAGGAAAAGGCCCGCTGCCCACTCTTGTGCAATAAGCTTTGGTAATACCAATAACTTCTTTAATTTTTTGTGGGGCAATACCCAGGCCAGAACAAACACCTGCAGATATAGTGCTGCTGCTGGTTACGTAGGGGAAAGTGCCAAAATCTACATCCAGCATACTGCCCTGTGCACCTTCTGCCAGTATCCTTTGGCCGCTGCTAATTTTATCGTTTATAAAATATTCACCGTTTACCACTTTAAGCTGGCGTAAAAAATCCAGGGCGTCAAAAAATTCTTCTTCCCATGCCGTAAGATCTTCCTGGAAATTAAAATTATCCAGCAGGCGCTGGTGTTTCATTCTTAGTTTAATGTACTGTGTAGTAAAACTTTTATCCAGCAAATCGCCCACACGCAGGCCATTGCGCCCGGTTTTATCCATATAGGTGGGGCCAATGCCTTTTAAAGTGCTGCCTATTTTTTCTACCCCTTTAGATAATTCACTGGCTTTGTCTAAAGCACGGTGCGTAGGTAATATAAGGTGAGTACGCTCGCTTATAAACAGGTTTTTTTTATAATCTACCCCAAAAGAAGCTACAGCATCACATTCTTTTTTTAACGTTACCGCATCCAGCACTACCCCGCTTCCTACCAGGTTGGTTTTATCTTCATGAAAAATACCACTGGGTATCTGGTGCAGCACTATTTTTTTATCGCCTACATACAGCGTGTGCCCTGCATTAGGGCCACCCTGGAAACGGGCAATCACATCATAATTTTTCGCAAAAAAATCTACTATCTTTCCCTTACCCTCATCACCCCACTGCAAACCAAGAATTACGTCAACCATTATTATTTTTTTAAAATGTATTTAACCGCTTTTATGAGAGGCGAAATTATAGGGAAATATGTCAATCACCTAAAATGAGGGGATTTAATTAAAATAAAAATATCCAGACAGGTTACAGTTTTCCGCTTTAGGAGTACGGAAAACGATAAAATTATTTTGGCTTGAGGTGTTTTTGTATTTAACGATTGCAGGATTAAAAATTTAAAATTCGGAAAAATTGCGGCCATGGCCCCATTTCTTCTGTGTACTGCTTGGCCATTACCCTTGTTATTTGTGCAATATGTGTAAGGTCGTGTACCACCCAGGTGGATAATAAATTTCGCAGCGTTACTTCTCCCAACACCGGATGAAGACCCGTTTTTTCTAAATCATTTTCTGTGAGGTTTAAAGATTTAAACCAGTGCATATTTTCTTTTCTGACAGCTGAAAAATTATCTAATAACTGTTGCAAAGTTTTTCCTTTGCTTTCTTCGTATTGGGCAAACCTGTTCCAGGGTATAAAAGTTTTACTGTTTCCAAACTCCAGAATCATTTTTGCTCTTTCTACCCAGTCGGTTTTTTCTCCGTGTATCAAATGGCCTATCACATCGTAAGGCGAAAATGTTTCCGGGCCTTCATTGTTCATCACCCAGCCATCACTTAAACCGGCAATCAGTGCGTTAAGCACTGCGGGGGTTCGCTCTAAAATTTCTATTGATTGTGGTATGCTGTATTTCATTTTTATTTTTTTTATCAACATGAGCAGCATTATTTATAAAACATGAAAACCCTGGTGTTCATTAGTGCTTCACATACAGTTTGCTGTTGCAGGAATCCGGTTTTACTTTATTCTGCCATTCGCTCATGCCATATTGCATATTGGTTACTTTTGTAAATCCATTTTGCATAAGTAAATAAGTGGCCATTGGGCTGCGGCGGCTGTGGCTGCAATACACAATTATTTCTTTGTTTTTATATTGGCTAAGTTCGGCTAGTCTTTTCTCCAGTTCCTGTACCGGTATATTAACAGCGCCTGCAAGGCGGCCAAATTTATCAGTGGCTGATCCATTAAATTCTTCTGCTGTGCGAACATCCAGCAGGAGCACATTATTATTACCCATGCCGGTAATAAAATTACAAACAGCCGCTGGCGATATGGTTTTAATATTTACTGTTGCTTTATTTACCAGGGGCATCATACAACTGCTACAGGAGCCTGGTTTTTCATACAGTGTTGTATCGCAGCTTCTGCCGCAGGGCATGCAAACATATGCTGTATCTAATTGCTCCATCTTTATTGCTGCACTGTTTGCGTTGCTGCAGCTTTGAGTAATAAAAACCAAAAGAACTAACACAACAAAACAATCCTTTAAATTTTTCATATTTAATTATTTATATCTTTTCCTTCTTTAAGTTTAGTAATATTTTCTTCCAGTTGTTTTTTAGCGGCGTCGTTTGTTGCCTGCGCCAATGCTTTTTCTGCATGCTGCAATGCTTTTTTAAAATCAGCTTTGGAAGAATAGCCCATCATTAAACCAAGGTTTACCGCATAAATATCGCCATATCTTTTTTTAGAAGATGCTAATACCTGTAGCGCTTTATCCACTCTCTTTTGTGTAATCAGCACTCTTGCATATGCTGAGTATTGGTTAGCTGTAGCAATGAGCAATCCCTCGTTCATGGTAGAATCTGCTTCGGGAATACGGTTTAATTTTTCGTAGGCGGCTGCAAGGTTCCGTAATGTTACATAGGTCTTTTGTCCACCAACACCATCAATGGCTCTTTTACTCCATACCAAAGCTTCATCAAGGTTTATATTTTTATTAAAACAAAACTGTGTGGCCTGCAAAATATTAGATGGAATAAATCCTTTACGGGTGTTTAATTCTTCCCGTATTCTTGCCAGTACAATATTATCTGCATCTACATCTACTTTAAAGGGAACAGATAGTTTTTCCCACTGCAGGGCTATAACGCAATATTTTTCTTTATGCTCAATAAATTCATACTTTAAATATTCTACACTTTTATCTAATGCAACAGGTTTTACATTTACTCTTAATGCATCGTATTTTTCATCATAATAAAAACTTCCCCAGGCTTCGGTTTGACTGGAGAATATTACAGTAACATTATCTGCACCCATTGCCATAAACAAACCGTAAGCTCCTGCCTTTAATGGCTGTCCTTCTATTTTTACATCATGCTCAAAACTAATAATGGTATTTTCATTTGCACCTGCCCGCCATGGAGATGTATTTTTATTGGTAATAAAATTTTGTGTGCTGAAACCATAGGTAATTAAATTTCCATCACCCCAAATTTTTCCTTCCCGTTTGTTTACATCTGGCCGGCTGTATTTTATGGTGATAGATGTAATGCCTACTTCTTCGCTAATGGTTGCCCTTGGGTTATTGCCGCTAGGTGGCAAATCCAGTTGTGCAAAAGAATTACCGGCAATAAATAATATTGCAATAAGCAGATTGAGTTTTTTCATTTGTGTTTTTTTATTATTGATTAATTTATTTTTACAGGTGTGGATGGTGGTGCAATATCCGTATTCCAAATTTCCCGGTATAATTTCCATTGGCCATCTTCTTGTTTCCACAAGGCAATAAATTTTCCTTTATCAAAACTACCGCCTTTGCCATCAGGAAAATTATAAGTTCCTTCTTCTACCACCAATGATGCATTACCATAAATATTTCCGGCAGGCAGGTCGATTACTGTTTCTTTATTGCAACCATTTTGATAAAAAAAACTGATGATGGCATCTCTTCCTTTTACAGCGGCCACTTGAGGAGAATACACTTCAGTATCTTTACAATACCTGTCGTAATAAAATGCAGTATCGTTTGTCATAAACCTCTTGCTGTACGTTTTATTCATTTCGGCAATATGGTTTTTTACAGCAATTATATCAAACTGTGGCTCCGGATTTTAATTTTCATCACTGCATGAAAAAATTACAACCACACAAATACAAAATAATAATTGTTTCATTTTATTATACTTTTATTTAATTATTTCTATTACCAGTACGCATCCTGCAAAATTTTCCATGTGCCGTCTTCCTGAATAAATACCAGCGTAAAATTTACTTTATGTTCCTTTCCATTTTTATCAGTAATTACTGATATACCTTTTTGCCAAATTTGTTCCCCAACATTTTCTGTTTTTTCATTGGTTAGTTTCCACTTACCGCCCAGCAAAGCAAAGCCAGCCCAATATTTTTGCACTTGCTCTCTACCGCTTGCCTCCACAACTTTATTAACTATTTTTGCTTTTTTACTGTAGTAATCAGCTATTCTTTTATATTCTCCCTCATTGTATGCTGCTTCCATATGCTTTAATATTGAATCTGTAACAGCGGCTGTGTTGGGTTGCTTTCTCCTGTACTCTAAATCATATTCTGTACTCCAGGTTGCTCCATTATCTTTTGTAATTTCTCCGTGCTGCCGCAATTTAACAGGGCTTAAATTAGTGAAAGTCATTTTGCGAATGGTCATTGTATCCTTGTTTAAAGGAAATGGTTTGGAAGTATAAATAATTTTATTGCTGTCAAATTTCCCTTCAAGGTATTCATTAGTTCCGCCTGCGTTATCCACCCAGGTTTGCTGCCATTGTTTGGTAGCGGCATTCCAGGTATTAAAACTTTTGCCTGCATAGCGTAAGCCCTGCTGCAGCGATGCACTTGTCCATTCTTCTAAAATAATACAACTGTCCAGTATCACACTAATTTTACTATCACCAGCTTTTTTGCCATTGGGCCCAAAAGCTTCCCACTCGCCAATCCAAAAATCAAACTGGCCGTAAACGGGGTTGCTGCAGGGAAGTTTTTGTGCTGTGGATGATAAAACAAAGCAGGCTGAGAGAATGAATAAACCTATTTTTTTCATACAAGGTTTTTAAAAATGGTTATAAAATAAACATTACAGTTGTTTTTACTCATCCGGCTTTTTCTTCAGGCTTTGTATATTATTTGGTAACAGCATTCAGCATTTTTTCATACATATCATCGTTGGCTTCCCATAATTCTACCCTGTTTCCTTCACTATCCAGTATATGTATAAACTTACCGTATTCGTAAATCTCCATTTGGTCCACTATGGTTACACCTTCTTCTTTTAATACTTTTACCAATGCCTCCAGGTCATCTACCCTGTAATTAATCATGTACTGCTGTGCTGCATCGCCAAAATAATCAGTATCATCTGCAAAGGGGCTCCAGGCGGTAAATCCTTTCTGAGCCTCATTATTGGCTTGGCGCCATTCAAAACTGCTGCCGTATTTATCCATAACTATCCCCAAATGCTTTGCATACCATTCTTTTTGTGCATCCGGATTTTTACATTTAAAAAATACACCGCCAATTGAATTAACTCTTTTCATGTTTTTATTTATCAAATTAAGAATTAACCATGGCAATACAATAGAATATTGATAAGCGGCGATGCCATTAATTTAATTTTCCACAAAAATTTATTTTCAGCATTTTTTAAAAAAATATTTCCTGCTTTATGTAATCGGGTAATCCTTTTCATCCTGTTACAAATTCTACTGTTATGCTTTACTCCCGGCTGTTTAAAGATGCCCGTTATTTTCAAATACTTTTTCAAAGTATTTTTTTAGGTTATGGTGTATTTGTTTTGCATTGGGATAATGACGGATGGTTGTACGCCACTTACTTTTTTACCAGTTTTATCACACAGTTTATTTGCGAATGGATTGCAGGCAAAAAAGATTATCCTTTTTTACAGCGCTGTAAAAATGGTATCCCCTCAGTTATTATTTCATCCTTTGGGTTAAGCCTGCTGCTAAAAACAAATTTTTGGTGGGTGGCTGTTTTTGCTGCTGCCGTATCTATTGCTTCTAAATACCTTATCCGCATTAATGGCAAACATCTTTTTAATCCCTCTGCATTGGGCATTGCAGCCGCTGTGTATACAACCCATAATGCGTGGATAAGCCCTGGCCAGTGGGGCAGCGGAGCCGTCATATTATTTGCAGTGTTTAGTTTGGGTTTTATTGTAACTACCAGGGTTCAAAAATTAGATGTAAGCCTGGCTTTTTTAGGCACATTTGCCGGCCTGCTTTTTATCCGCCAAAATATATACCTCGGCTGGCCCTTAGATTTTTATATACAATCCATCAGCACCGGAAGCTTACTGTTGTTTTCTTTTTTTATGATTACCGATCCTAAAACAACACCCAACCATCCCATTGCAAGAATAGGCTGGGGTATGGCTATTGCTGTGGCAGCATTTTATTTAAGCACATTTAAATTTATAAATGCTGCACCCATTATAGTGCTGGTGCTTGCACAGCCGCTTGTTCCCCTGCTGGATAAATTATTTAAGGCAAAGAAGTTTGAATGGAGAAACAGCAGCCCCCTAAATCCCTCTGAAGGGGGACTTGCGAAAAGCTTTTCAAATTTATTCCCTTTGCAGATACCAAAGAATATAACTGTTGACGGATGAAAAGGATTAATACAATTGAATGGAACATTTCAAATGAAATTTATTCAGTTAAAAAATTTTTGTAACAAAAAAATATCAAATCAACTTTAAAAAATTAAGTATGAAACGTAAACTGTTTATTATCGGGGCAGCCATTGCGGTATCTCCCTTTATCATGTCTTTCTGCGGCTTTTATGTGAGCAAGGCAGATGGTACATTAAAAAATAAAACCAGCCAGGTTATACTGGTAAGGGATGGTAATAAAAATGTAATTACCATGTACAACGATTTTAAAGGCGACACCAAAGATTTTGCCATGGTAGTGCCCGTGCCGGTGGTGCTGCGCAAAGATGATATTAAAGTGGTGGACCAGAATATTTTTCAAAAATTAAATGATTACAGTGCCCCAAGGCTGGTAGAGTATTGGGACGAAAACCCCTGCTATGGATACGACAAAGATGATAATGTAATGAGAAAATCAATGGCTCCAGCCATGCAGGAAGTAGTTGTTTCCGGGTTCTCAAAAGCAAAGGCTTCTGGTGTAAAAATAGAAGCGCAGTACTTAATTGGCGAATACGATATTTTAATTTTGAGTGCCAGAGAAAGCAGCGGTTTAAAAGACTGGCTTAATGAAAACGGCTATAAAATTCCGGCCAATGCAGAAGAAGTGCTGGACCCTTATATAAAAAGCAACCTCAAATTTTTTGTAGTAAAGGTTAATGAAAAAGAAAAGCAAAAACTGAACAGCAATTTTCTCCGCCCCATACAGATAAGTTTTAACTCTCCAAAATTTATGCTGCCCATAAGGCTGGGTATGGCTAATGCCGATGGCGACCAGGATTTGATTGTGTATGCCTTTACCCGTAAAGGCAGAATTGAATGTACCAACTACCGCAATACAAATATTGCCACCGATAAAAATATTCCACTGTTTGTACAAAAAAACTTTGGCAGTTTTTATGGCAACCTGTTTACCAATCAATGGAAAAAAGAAAATAAAGCTGTTTCATTTTTAGAGTATGCCTGGAATGTTACGCCCATCAATCAAATGAAATGCGACCCCTGCGTAGGCAATCCGCCCACGGCGCAAGACCTGGTGCAGAGCGGTGTATGGTGGCTTAATGGTAAAGACTGGAGCGATTACAGCGATGTAGATGAAGAAGAAGAAATAGATAATGGCAGCAGGAATGTGCACTTTACAAGACTGCATTTTAGATACAACCGTAAATCGTTTGCACAGGATTTAATGTTCCAGGTTACGCCCAATACCGAAAACTTCCAGGCAAGATATATTATTACTCACCCGGCCACCGGAGATCTTAGCTGTGATGCCGGTAAAAAATATTTACAGGATTTAAAACAAAGAAGAAAAAAAGAACTGATGCAGCTAACTGCTTTAACGGGCACAGATATTAATAACTGGCAGGATGATGCATCTGCCATAAATGATGAAGAAGATAATGCTTCAGCACAATATGCAAGCTTATTACCGCAGGTAAAAAATGATGCAGACCATGAAAAAAGATTACCCCCTGGAATGATTGTATTAAGTGCCGTGTTATTGGGTGGAGTTGGTTTATTAAAATGGAAAGGATTGGTATAATGATATTTTTATAAAACCGGTTGGCTGTATGCCGGTTCGTTTTAAAAGCATTTCCGTTTAGTGCGGGGATGCTTTTTTTTATTAACTCCTTTTTATTCCGGGATAAATTTTAAAAGTTCGTCTAATTCTTTGTTGGTAATATTATCCTTATCAGACTTGTAGTAAATGGTAAGCAGGTACACCGTATTATCTGTAATCAAAAAATTAGTAATTATTCTTGCACCACCGCTTTTGCCTTTTCCTTTAGATGAAATAGATATCCTGATTTTAAAACAATTTTTACCAATAGTGTACCACGCTCAGGATTTTTCCTTAGTTCCTCTACAAGCTCCAAC
>JAYVGA010000349.1:0-22313 GCA_043772635.1 Chitinophagaceae bacterium | reverse complement strand
CAACATTTTGTTTGCTTTTTCCAATTTTGCAGGAAACATAATTTTGTCTCTGTACTTGTCAAGTGCAGGATCAATAGTTACGATTGGCATTTTTCGTTTGTTAAGTTCTTCAATTGTCTTCATAATATGCAATTTACTTAAAATTTTCGTGGTGCTAAAAATCCATCATATTCTCTTCCTAATTCAAATTCCGGATAGTCATCTCCTACCTGTCCATATAAATAAAAATCATTCTGCATATCCTGATAAAATTTGTTTATACCTATTCTGTAAAGTCTTGTTCTGGCTTTAGTACTTCCTGTTGCATAAACATATGCAGTAGGGTAATTGTCAAAAAATACGTACAAAGCAGCAACAACAGTTGATAATACTTTTTCTGTATCGCCATTACTAGTTACTGCTAAATCATTTATGTCGCCAGTTAATTGGTCTTTGTCGCCGAAGGCAAGATTATAAAACTCTGGCCCGGATGTAGCCTGAAATTCTATGAGTTTACGAATTGCACCTTTATCTCCTTCACTGATAAATTCAAATCTTGTAAACTTACTTTCTGCCTTTAAATGGTATTTTGGTAGTCTCATGCTGTTTCATCATTGCCCGCATGAAGATAATCGTTTAAAGTTTTGCACGGTAATAATTGGGGTGTCAATATGCACTTTAAAAATTCCAGCGGCTATTTTTTAAATCCATTCTTTTTTAATTCTTTAGCAAAATATACGCTACTGTTTTGGAGTAGCACATATACAATTCAGGTTAATATTAAAGCTTTGTTGTTTGTATATAAGCTGGGTTTTAGTTTCACTCACTTTCATATTAAAAATAACTTTCCGGGGCATCCCGATACAGGAAGCATTCGGTTTTTACAATCCCAAATTACAAGGCATTAAAGTGCAGGAGTAAAAAAAGTTTTGCCTTTAAGCTCCAAAATCAATTATTGAAATTTCATATTTAATAGCCGGCTAAATTCGGTTCAGGCAGCATAGCCTTAAATAGATGCAATTGTGCGTGGGCCAAAACCCCGCTGAGACAATATTTTTTTTGCAGGTGATGCTGCATAAAACCTGGTGCTCACTCCACATGTATCCTCTTTTTTAAATCCTCATAACGGGGATCATCTTTTATGCCTTTGTAAGTTGGGTATTCCAGGAAATAACTAACAGGCCCCATTCTTTTATCAACACATTTATTGAGATAATAAAATGTTTTATCCATATTGCCTAAACCAAACCATACACTGGCAAGGTCAATATCTATTACAACGCCGGGCTCATCTCTCTGGCGCTGTTCCATTTTTTGTATTACTTCCCTTGCTTTTTCTTTCATGCCCAGTTTGCCATAAGCAAAACCGGCACCCATCCATCCCTTAAGCGGATGATTGGTGAGTCGCTGCACTTCTTCAAAAAATTGTAATGCTCCCTGCCAGTCGCCTTTCAGGCCGGTGGCCCAGCCTTTCATTTCTATAGCTATACGCATCTGCGGGTTCATCTCCAGCAGCTCATCTGCCTGGCGTATAGCATCATCATATCTTTCTGCAAAAATATACATATTGCTCAGCGACTGTGTAATTACGGGAGAAAGAGGATCCATTATTTCCGCTTCTTCCAGCGATTGTACGGCTTTTTCTTTTTGCCCCATCACCATATAATAAAAACCCAACAATTCATACGCTTCAATAGCTCCGGGATTTAATTGAATTGCTTTTTGCAATGACGCAAATGCCTCTTTCCATTTCCAATCGTAAAAAAGAAAAGCGCTGGCTTTGGCAATATGGCTTTCTGCAATGCTGTTGTCAAGTTCCAAAGCCTTATCTGCATAGCGGTGTACTATTTCAAAAGCTTTACCGGGCAGCATCTGACCCGTGGCACCTAAATAACAATGTGCAGCAGCCGACATTGCAAATGCCTGTGCATACCCGGGCTCAATGGCAATAGCCTGTTCATAACATGTTATCGCTTTAAAGCAATCGGCAGGTGTAAGTTTATTCCAGTAATGAAGCCCTTTTAAAAAATAAGTATAGGCAGTTATGTTGGCAATGTGCGCTTTTACCAAATGCTCTTTTTTTCCCTGTGGTGCCAGGTTTTCTCTCAGCCTATTGGCAATGATGGCGCTTATTTCGTCCTGCACTTCAAAAATATCTGTAAGGTTGCGGTCGTAGTTTTCGCTCCATATATGATAGCCATCGGCTGCATTAATAAGCTGTGCAGTAATGCGCACCCAGTTGCCGGCCTTGCGTACACTGCCTTCCAGCACTTTATCTACATTAAGTTGAATGGCAATATCCCGGATATCATGATTTTTTCCTTTAAATGCAAAAGCAGATGTTCGGGATATTACCTGCAGCCCATCCACACGGGTAAGGGCATTAAGCAGTTCTTCGGTTATGCCATCGCTAAAATATTCATTCTCCGGATCGGCGCTCATATTTACAAAAGGGAGAACAGCCAGGCGGTTATTGGTTTGCGTTGTTTTACCCCGCAGCTCATTGCGGCCGGGAACTACAACACCATTATTGGTAATGGCATACACACGAACGGGTTGCTTTACATTCTTTAATTCAAAATATCCCATCTCAAGTGTGCTGAAACTGGAATGGTTTTTTATTTCATCATACACTTTTTCAGAAATAAATATGCCACCGGGTACAGCCAGCGTTTCAATACGGGAAGCAAGGTTTACGCCATCGCCATAAATGGCATCTTCTTCAATAATCACATCGCCGGTATGTATGCCCATGCGTATTTCCACTTTTGGTTCCTGCTGCAGTTGCTGCTGTATATTTATAGCGCAACCCACACTATCAATTGCACTATTAAAAATGCTTAAAGATCCATCGCCGTAATATTGCAATATTTTCCCGTTGTACTGCAGCACAGTTAACTCCAGCACTTCTTTCAGGCGCTTTCGTTTATTGCGGGCCAGCAGTTCATTCTCCTGCATCAGGGCTGTGTAGCCCGTCATGTCAGCAAATAATATGGCGGCGAGTTGTCGCATAAATAGGTTGTAAAAATAATAAAGAAAAGGCTGATGAGGTGTAAGAGATTTTTTTGAACCCGGTGGTACGTTTTGTATGTCAGCGGGGTTTTCGCATCATCTATTTTCAAATTAAAAATAACTTTGCGGCAAAACCCAGATGGAGGAAAGCGTTAGGTTTTTACAAACGGAAATTACAAAGTGCGGCAGCGGGGGTTTCTCCACAAATATTAAAATTGAAAAGTATAAATTTCAATTCTCTTCTTATTACGCTAAAGGTCTTTTTTGTAACTTTATAAAAACAGTTTTTATGAACAGGGGGAAGATGATGTGATGAAACTTTCTAAGGCAGAACAATATGAAATTTATGAGGCATAGAATCTAAATTTTTCGGAGAAGATATGCAAACGTTTAGTGAAGATCAGATGGAGTTTGTGAATGAAAGATTATCTATAATTGATTCAGGCAATGCAACTTTTATAAACTCCGACCAATTGAAGAAAGAATTAGAACCTGCACCCTGTATTTTATAACCTTACCACCAACTCTTATAACTATGGCAGTAAATAACGTAGAAGAGGGTGTAGTAATTTTTGCCGGCGCCGGTTGTTCTATGGCTCCTCCTTCCTCACTACCCAACTGGAAAGAATTAAATGACGCTATCCTTGACACTCTTTGGGACAGGTTAGAACCGTATGGTTTAAAAATGGGTTTCCGTGAAAAAATTATCACTGCAATAAAAAATAAACGTGATGAAGATTCTTTTCCACCGGATTACCAGGCGCAGCTTATGGTAGAACGTGCCGGAATAAAATATTTTGAATTATTAAGTGCTGTTGACTCTGATTCATATAATGCGGTTCAGTATTATAGTGCGGTTCTTGCAAAGGCAGGGATGTTGCGGGCTTTAGTCACCACAAACTTTGATAAGAATTTCGAACGGGCATTTTCCGAAACCGGTGTTTCCTATCAATCTTTTTTTGATGAAGAAGGTTTTAATAGTATCATATTTGGTAACAAAAAAAATGGAACGATACCAATTATTAAAATCCACGGATGTTGTTCTTCTCCCAACTCCATGGTAGATACACGTAAGCAACGGTTGAAAGGGCGTGCAAAAGCTTTGCAGGATGCGCTGTTTAAGTTACTGCAATACCATCAATTTATTTTCGCTGGATTTTCAGGGCAGGATTTTGATGATAATAAAAATTATTTGGGTATGCGGGATGCTGCTCCCTCTTCCAGGGGATTTACTTACTTATGCCTTCCAGGAAGTACTGTTCGCAAAAGTATGAATGAGCTGATTAATTTTTATGATGAAAATAAAGCCTGTTCAATCGTATGCGACCCGGTACATTATTTAGAGGAACTTTTAAAAAATTCCGGAATACCCTTTGAATCTTTTGTACCGGCTAAGGCTGATCAATTATCAATAAGAGGTAAGCTCAAAATAAAAATAGCTTCTATTGAACCAATGGATGCTGTTAATATGCTTACTGCGCTGGCCGAATCATACGGCGACGAAATAAGTGCCCGCTATATCTATGATGAAGTTTGGAGAAACCGTTTTCATAAAGACTACAACAGCGATGCCATGCATAGGTTCTTGTTAAACCACGGACGCTCGTACGCAATAAATTTTCAAAATGATGAAGAGCGGGCAATAAATGCAGGTGTACTTTTTAAATCATTCGGCGACAAAACTAATTCTGCAAAAAAAAATTTGAAACATCAAAAAAATTCTTCACCAGAAACCATAGGACTTATAGCATTGGTTCAAGCGTTTAATGCCAATCCAATTTTATTTGCAGAATTCCCGCATAGCCTGACAAAGGAATTACGAGTGCCGATATCCAATATAACAGAAGGTGCTGACATTGTTTATTATTATTCATTTTATGCAACTACTTATGGTATACCAGAAGGGTTAAAATTTTTACAGTCTGCCATTAGCGAGATGAAAACAGCATGTGATGAGCCACGAATGTCTCAACTTCTCAGCAGAAAGGCGATATTACAATCAAAAACTAATTTATTTGCGGCTGCGCAAAAAGACGCATTAGCAGCAAGAAAGCTTGCCAAGAAATATCACGAACCCCATTTACTGGCCCTATCTGCTTTAGCACTGGCCATCTGCGCAAGAAAAAAAGAGGATTTTGATAGTGCGTTTAAATTTATAAGAGAAGCGGAAAAAAATTATTCTGATTTAAAAAGAATTCCACAATACATTGAAAGTATAGTGGAGTATCTTAAAATCATTAGTCTTGGCCTGGAGAAAGATGCATTCGATAAAGCAACTTTACTCCAAATTGTTTCAGATATAAAAAACAAAGTGGAGAGTTACATAGTTGAAAGAGTAAATGTTTTTGAGCCAGAGTATTGTTATTTAATGGGAATGATTCTGGGACACTATTCAAACGCTGAAAAGGGAGAAGTGCTGCAATGGTTTGCCGATTCAATTTCATTGGCAGAGCAATTCACACAAGAAAAAAACTATCATTATTACAGGGAAACGTGCAACCAGCTTGGTATTCTCACTGATGTAGAAAACCTAATAAACGAGGCAAAGACAAACAGCCAGAACTAACAATAACCTATTCAACAATACTATTCTTTGCAATTTCAATATTTGTGAGCCAACCTATTACAGGCTCTTCTGCTGCGCCGGTAGCCGTAATAAAAACATCCTGGCAAATCTCCTCAGTGCCTTGATTTTTTTCTTCCATTTTTTTCTTTGCCGTTTGCATTGTAGCATTTTCATCTACAAAAGCAATACTGTTGTTCAGAATGTCTTTAATTCGGTCCGTACCAGTTTCCCGCATGTTTTTAATGCTCCAGGTATCAAACGAAGTGGCATTCTTTGAAATAAATTCGGTGAAAATACTTTTATGAACCACCAGCTTAGCCACGTTTTGTGAAGACAATAAAACAAGGCGATTCCTGTTTTTTGTTTCTAAAAATGAAAGCACCTCTTTTAATAAAATGGTGCCCTCTACATCGGCACTGTCATAAGGAGTAGGCCATTTGTCAATGGCGGCAATAGGAATCATCTGGTCTTTTACATTAATACTGGCCAGCTTTTTTTCGGAAGTTAATTTATCTACCAGGGTTTTTACGCTTTGGTTAGCAGCTATAAAATTCTCTTTTGAAAAATAAAAAGCCAAAACTGTTCCTATCCAGGTACCAAGCAGTGGCAGTATGGAAGCGAATATAAACTGCACCACCTTTAAACTGTTATCGGTGATCTTGGTTGTGTCATCGGCTGTATGGTTAAGCCCTATAAAGATAGTAGCCACCGCAAGCCCTAATCCTAATGCCGACAGTACGCCTACAGCCATCAGCACGTACTTTGTAATGCTTTGGGCCAGCTTGTCCTGAATGATATTTTCCATATTGTTTAATTTTATAGTCGTTGTTGGATAGGTCACGAATCAGAGATCAGGATAGTCCTGCTGTTACAGGATTTTGTCGCCGGTGAATTCATTTGATGAATTGAAAAATAAATTTACTTAAATTATTTGCAGTCTATGCACTAATAATTTTTCTGCTGCTGCAGGTACGCCTCTCCCAACTTCAACCATCACACACTATCTGCCCCCGTATGGCTTTCAGCCAACGGGGAATAATACACTTTAACCCGATAATCTACATTTATAATATGCACTAAAAAATCTAATTATTTTATATACCGCTGGCTGGAAGCCAAGCGGCGGCAACGCTCTGATGCTGGTATTTATTACCGCTTACCTGCGGCAGCAGAAATTTATTCATACGGAATTTTGAGTGGCTAAAACTCTACTGGGATATTACTTTATTTAGTGGGATGGTAAGATGGGGAAAACATCTTTGCAGCAGCATTTTAAATCATTAATAAAACTATGGCTGATTAAAGGAGAAAACAATTAATGCAATCTTCTTCAACCAGCCATAAAAATGGTAATAATTACGCAGGATTATTTCTTGCTTCTTCTAAATCCCATACCCTGTGTTTTGCAATAGAGGCTATAAAATCTTTTGCAAAATTTGCACCAGACTCATAGAGTAAAGCAGGGTCTTTCTCCATTGTTTTTTTTACATTGGTTAAATCAGTAAATGATTGGGTATCCTTTCCAAAACCGATTGTTTTGCAGTGTTTATACGCTTCGTTTACAAATAAAACAGCGGCTGGGTTTGCTTTCAAAATATCTAAAGCCTTTTTGCCAGCTGCCACATACACTGCATCAAAACACACGCTGCCGGTGCTTAATAAAGAATGATTGGGTGTAAATATTGTTTTATCGCCGGCAGTAACCGGTGCCATGCTGGTTGCAATTAAATGTACCACTGCACCCCCTGTTTTTAGCTTTGCAGATAAATTATTAACAGATACAGCATCTACGCCATTGGCAATTAAAAAAGCAATCTGCCTGGTTTTTATACTGTTCTTAATAGTGTTGGCCATGCTTAACTTATCCGACTTTTTTAAAGTCATTTCAAATTCCCTGCTTTGGTACTCAGCCGGGTTGGCATCTGCCGGAAAACTTTGGTTTATGGGGCTTTGTGGCCTGGTGGGTTTAATACCCAAATTATCACCTACTTTTTTTGCCAGGTCTTTGTTTATTAAAAATAATAAGCCCACCATTCTTTCTCTTATGGCTGCTGTTTGCACTTTAGATAATTCAAAGCTCAGGGCATTAATAATATGTTTTTGCTCTGGCAATGTCTGGCTGTTAAAAAATAATTTTGCCTGAGAATAATGATCTACAAAACTTTTACTGCGGGTACGTATTTTCTGCCCTTCTACCCGTTGGTTGTGCGATGTAAAACCACCGTCTTTCATGGTAGCCTGAAAAGGACAACCAGCCGCCAGGGTATTGGGTTCGTAACTTACTTTGCCTTTACTTATTGTTTGCCGCATCTTACCATCACGCTGATTATTATGTACTTCATTTATTGACCTGTTGATAGGCAACTCATGAAAATTAGGCGTGCCCAGCCTGCTTAGCTGTGTATCAGTGTAAGAAAATAATCTTCCCTGCAGTAATGGGTCGTTACTAAAATCTATACCGGGTACTAAATGCCCCGGATGAAAAGCCACCTGCTCTGTTTCTGCAAAAAAATTATCCGGATTTTTATTTAAAGTCATCTTACCAATTATGGTTACCGGCACCAATTCTTCCGGAACCAGTTTGGTAGGGTCCAGCAAATCAAATTCAAATTTATGTTCATCTTCTTCGGGTATAATTTGTAAACCTAATTCCCACTCCGGAAAAGCGCCGCTGTCAATAGCTTCATATAAATCCCTGCGGTGAAAATCAGCATCCTTACCTGATATTCTTGTTGCTTCATCCCAGCAAACAGCATGCATACCCAGCAGGGGCTTCCAATGAAATTTTACAAAATGAGATTTGCCTGCTGCATTAATTAATTTAAAAGTATGCACACCAAACCCTTCCATCATTCTCAAACTTCTGGGTATGGCACGGTCGCTCATTACCCACATAATCATATGCAGCGATTCGGGCATTAAAGAAATAAAATCCCAAAAAGTATCATGGGCACTGGCCGCTTGTGGCATTCCATGATCGGGCTCTGGTTTTACTGCATGTACCAGGTCTGGAAATTTCATGGCATCCTGTATAAAAAATACCGGCATGTTATTACCTACCAGATCATAGTTCCCCTGCTGCGTATAAAACTTTACAGAAAAACCCCGTACATCCCTCGCCATATCTGTAGAGCCTGCACCGCCTGCAACAGTAGAGAATCTTACAAATACAGGAGTCTTAATTGTGGTATCATTTAAAAATTCGGCTTTGGTATATTTATTTAAATTTTTGTATAATTCAAAATAGCCATGTGCAGCAGAACCCCTGGCATGTACAATTCTTTCGGGTATTCTTTCATGATCAAAATGAGTTATTTTTTCTCTTAAAATAAAATCTTCTAAAAGTGTTGCACCTCTTTCACTATCCTTTAATGAATTTTGATTGTCGTTAATTTTTAACCCCTGGTTGGTGGTTAATGCTTCATTATTATTAACGGTTGTATGCTCCGCAAGCTGGTTAATTTTTGTGCTGCTTATTTTTGATGGGCTTATTTTCTTTTTCATAATAATTATTTTATGGCGTAAAAGAGTAAAGGTTGCCTTAATAATTAAGGCAACCTTTACATTGATAACCGGGGAGTATTTTATTATTGCTGTTATACTCCTTAAAATGATTAATTTTTAATTGCCGCTGTATTTAATGCTGTATCTGCAATAGACGTTAGCAATTCATCACATTTTTTTTCTTCTTCCAGCGTTTTCAATAAATTTTTTAAAGCATCTTTATGGTTTAAAACTTTTGCAAAGGCTGCCAGTGTGCCATAAGTGGCTATTTCGTAATGCTCTACTTTTTGGGCAGCGGCAATAATACCGGCATCTCTTACGGTGCCAGGTTGTGTTTCTTCCATAATACCCTTGCCTTCTTTTAATAATCCTTCCATGGCATCACATTTTTTTGCAACAGCTTTTTTTCCAATAGCTCCAAAACATTCCTCTAAACGGGCAACATGTTCTACGGTTTGTGCCAGGTGGCTGTTAATAGCTTCTTTTAACTTTGGGTCGGTAGCATTTTTTTGCATTTTAGGCAAGGCTTTTACAAGAGCTTTTTCTGCCCAGTAAATGTCTTTCAGGCTGTCTTCAAAAAGGTCTTCTAACTGCTTGGCAGCATCCTTTTTAGCAGGTATTTTAGCTGCGGTTGCATTTTTAGTTTGTGTGTCCATAGTGTGTTTGTAATTTAAAAATTGTTAAGAAATAATGAATTATAAACCGCAATACCGTGCCAGTTAAGGCTGTAACATTTTTATACTTTTTTTGCAGCACTGGTTTTTATCCACAGTTCGTTTACAGATCAATCTCCAAAAAAATCTTTGTCTCCCAGCGGGCTTTTCGCCTCATCTTTTTCCAATAAAAATAACCTCTCAGCAAAACCCCGCTGCAGGAAAACCTTTGGTTTTTACAATTGCCGATTACAACTTTTTAAAGTGTACGGTTAAAATATGCCGGTAAGGTGGGGAGACGAAATGTTTTAATTTTTTTCGATTACCGTCTTGCCGCCTTACCAGCTTACCCGCTTTTTTGCAGCAAAAAAAACTTTTATATTTTCTCTTACTTCACTGTCTCAGCGGGGTTTCGTCACAAATTTTATTTATATTAAATTTTGAATGGGTGGAAACTCCGCTGTGACAATATTTTTTTTTGCAGGTGCTGCTGCACAACTAATAAATAAATTCAAGGTTATTTTTTAAGTGGCGATAAACCAACAATTACTATTTTTAATTGTTTAAAAAATAAAATTCAACTTATGACAGGTTTTAAAACAATCAGCATAGCAGGCAAAAGTAAAAACCCATTATCTGTAAACCGCCTGGGTTATGGTACCATGCGTTTAACGGGCGAAGGTATTTATGGAGAACCGCCCAACCGGCCCGAAGCCTTGCAAATATTAAAGCAATGTGTTGCCAGCGGTATTAATTTTTTAGATACGGCCGATTATTATGGAGACGATGTTACCAACCGGCTGATTGCTGAGGCTTTATACCCCTACCCTGCAAGCCTTGTTATTTGCAGCAAAGTGGGTGGTGCCCGAAAACCTGATAAAAGCTGGATTGCTTTTAACCGGCCGGAAAATTTGCGCAGCAGTATTGAAAATAATTTGCGTACACTAAAACTGGAACAAATGCAGCTGGTACATTTTAGAGTAATAACCGGCGGTGATGTTGCATTTACAGAAAGTATGGATGCCATGTTCTCCCTGCAAAAAGAAGGTAAAATTTTGCACGTGGGTGTGAGTAATGTAAATGCAGAAGAACTTAAAACAGCTATGCATATGGGTGAAGTGGCCACAGTTGAAAATATGTATGGCCATGGGCAGCGCACTACTTTAATTTCGGCATACGGCGAAAACAGGGGAGCTGCGGAAGTGCTGGATATTTGCGAAGCGCATAATATCCCGGTTATACCATATTTTTCCCTCGTTAATTCGCTTGCAAAAAAAGATAACCGTATAGCTACCGTTGCAGAAAAATATAATGCTACAGAAGCGCAGATAAATATTGCCTGGCTACTGCACCGCTCCCCATGGATATTACCCATACCCGGAACTTCTTCTTTAAATCATTTTAAAGAAAATTTAAAAGCCGCAGAAATAGGGCTTACAAAAGAAGATATGGATTTTCTGGAATAGGTTTAATAAGAGCCAAATAACATTGAGTTAAGAACAAGAAGAAAAATAGATAGCATCATTTAAAATATTTATTTTCTACGGCTGCAGGTACGCTTTTCCCAAATTCAACCATGACACAATATCTGCCCCCGGTCTGGCTTGCAGCCAACGGGGAATAATACACTTTAAACCGATAATCTACATTAATAATGTGCATTAAAAAATCTAATTTTATTTCAAACTTTATTGGCAATTTAAAAATAATCCCATCATGAACTATCCAACTATTTGGCTACAATTTTTTACAGTATCTATTCATCAAAATTTTCATTTGCTTAAAGAAGATGATTATAAAGACATCATCATTAACAGTCTTAAATTTCTTTATCTGCCGCTGGCTGAAAGCCAGGCGGCGGCAACTCTCTAATGCTGGCATTTATTACCGCTTACCTGCGGCTGCAGAAATTTTATTTAGATGGAATTAAAAGTGGGCGAAAATCCCGCTGGCACATTCAGTGCTGCTCAAGTTTACACCAAAAATTATAATACTCATTTATTTGTTTTAATTTCCAGTTACAAAAACTACATCTCATGAAAAAATTTAAACTGATCCTTGTTTCATTTTTTAGTACCGGCATTTTTTTGCTGGCCTGTTCAAAAAATAAAGAGATGATACCTGCTTTGGAAGATACGGTTCCGAAAAATTTAAAAACCAGCGCATTAAAACCAGCGCCTGCGGCAGTTACTTATTTAACAGGCGATGCTGCAGATGTGAGTACACCCGCCACTGCAGGCCTGTTACTCATGGGCGGCAGTACAGATGTAGATGCTGCCATCAATTGGTTTTTGCAAAGAGCTGCCGGCGGAGATGTGGTAGTTATCCGCTCCAGCGGCGCAGATGGTTACAACCAGTATATGTATGATATGGTAAACGTAAACTCTGTAGAAACAATTATTATAGACAGCAGAACCAAAGCCGGCCTGAGCAGCGTAGCACAAAAAATACGCAATGCCGAAGCTTTGTTTATTGCAGGCGGCGATCAGTGGGATTATGTAAACTACTGGAAAAATACCCCAACAGAAGATGCCATAAATTATTTAATAAATACAAAAAAAGTAACCGTAGGCGGCACCAGCGCCGGTACTGCAGTATTGGGTGCTGTTTATTTTAGTGCACAAAACGGAACGGTTACTTCGGCGCAGGCTTTATCAAATCCTTACAACAGGTATAGCACACTGGGCCAAAATGATTTTATTTCAACATCTCTTTTGCAAAACAGCATTACCGATTCTCATTTTACCCAGCGTGACAGACAGGGCCGTCTTATTAGCTTTATGGCACGCATGATGAAAGACTGGAATTACACAACTGTAAAGGGAATAGGAATAGATGAACAAACGGCTGTGTGTATTGATGAAACCGGGATGGGAAAAGTATTTGGTATAAACCAGGCTTACTTTTTACAAAACGAAAACCTGGGGCCGGAAACCTGCATCAGCGGCACTGCCCTTACCTGGAACAGGAACATGCTTGCCGTAAAAGCATATAAAATAACAGGGAGTGTAACCGGCAATGGTTCTTTTAATACAAACACCTGGCTGCAATTTAGCGGAGGCACAGCTTATCATTATTACGTAAATAACGGGGTGCTTGCTCAAAATTAATTTTAGTAGCTGTTTGAATTATTTATTTTGACCGCCCTGATAATTTCAGAGTGGCTTCAGGTTAGTTTTCACACAATTCTCTGAAACCAGCCTCCAGATTGGATTATGGCTCCATCGGAGCCACAGCTTTGTAGTGGTGAAAAAATAAAGACGGGCCTGCTCATTTAGGAGCAGCACTTCATTTGCGGAGCATAAAAGTGGCATACCCAAGGGCATGCAAATACAACATTCGCAAATGGTTCTACAAAGCGGCAGCTCCGATGGAGCTAAGAAGGTTTTAAAATAATCAACAAAAAAAATAAAGGATGAAAAAACAATTTTGCCTGGCCATGTTTTTACTCACTGTAATTACTGCCCACACACAAAACCTTTCCAAAGCCGAAAAACAAATTCTTAAAAATGTAGATGCCGGCATGCCCGCTGCAATGGCCTTGCTTGCAGCATCGGTAAATATAAACAGCGGCACATTTAATATTGAAGGAGTAAAAAAAACAGGCGCATTGTATGCAAAAGAACTGGCGGCTCTTGGTTTTACTGTGCAATGGATAACGCTGCCCGATTCTTTAAAAAGAGCCGGCCATCTGGTAACCTACCGGAAGGGAACAAAAGGAAAAAAACTTTTTTTGATAGGCCACCTGGATACTGTTTTTGAACCGGATATGCCTGCCAATCCTTTTACCATACTTAACGACAGCACCGCCACAGGCCAGGGTATTAATGATATGAAAGGTGGAGATGTGCTGGTAATTGCTGCGCTTAAAGCCCTGCATACAAACGGTCTTTTAAAAGATGTAAGCATCACCGTATATTTTACAGGTGATGAAGAAAAAGCGGGTGAGCCCACTGCAGTAAGCCGTGCAGATTTTATTGAACGGGCCCGGCAACATGATATTGCACTGGGTTTTGAAACGGCTGCAGGTTTAAATACCGTAGCCACTGCACGCCGTGGTGCCAGCGGATGGAAACTGGAAGTAGAAGGAAAACAGGCGCACTCATCTGGTGTATTTGGCACATCAGGTTATGGCGCTATTTATGAAGCAGCCCGGATAATCAATACCTTCCGGGAGCAATTAAGCAAAGAGCTTTACCTTACTTTTAACCCGGGTTTAATTATTGGTGGCTCCGAATTAAGTTATGACAATGCAAACCAAAAGGGCAGCAGTTCAGGAAAAACAAATATTATTTCTCCCCGTACTGTGGTTATTGGCGATCTGCGTTTTCTTACCGAAGAACAAAAACTTAAAGCCAGGGAAAACATGCAGCAAATTGTTTTGCAGCATTTGCCTGGTACTAATGCTGCCATAAGTTTTACAGATAATATTCCTTCTATGCCTCCAACCCCAGGCAACGAAAATTTGGTTACACAATTAAGTGCTATAAATGTGGCCCTGGGATATGATAGCCTAAAAGCGGGTAACCCCGGCTCCAGGGGCGCAGGAGATATTTCTTATGTGGCTGCTTACCTTGATTGCCTGGATGGACTGGGCGCTTCGGGCAAAGGGGCACATGCACCGGGAGAAACCATGAACCTCTATGATTATCCAAAATTGATAAAACGCACAGCATTGCTGTTGTACAGGCTTACGAGATAAAGTGATTTATAATACTACACCACATTTTAAAAAGCAACAGTGAAACAGCTAACATAAATATTTGCCGGGCTGTGTATCCTTCAACATGTGCACAGGGAAGAAAGTCTTGTATGTTGTCTGCAATATTTTTTTCTCCAGAGTTTACTGTTTCTTAATTTACTGTGGCACATAAATATCGTTTCTCATTTCTGCATCTCTAAGTTATTTGCCAATTGCTATAACGTCAAGTCACACTTGTACAAAATTTGTTATTCTATATTGGATGTTTTGTATAAAATAAAGCACAATCATGAACATTATAAGGTAGGTCAAATTTTTTTTGACATAAAATACCCCAACATACATTGCTTCTAAAGATTCTTTTTCGATTTTCTACAATATTCATCATAATATAAAAAGTATTTAATTTAAATCTTTTAGAAAAAATATATTCTGATTTTGAAACAAGTTAATAAATAGAAACGAAAAGTTAAAAATATATTATCTCATATGAAACCTTTTGTCTCCGGCGTTTTCGCCTCATGTACTTTCAAATAAAAAATAACTTTTCGGGGACCCCCGATGCTGGAAAGCCTTCATTTTTTACAATCGCAAATTAACAAGTGTTTAAAGTGTATAGATAAAATATGTTTTTCCTGCTCCAACTCATAAAATCGTTCCTATGATTTTCTTTTACTGCCATACTCTGAGTGTATGGAATATTCGCCAGTTCAGGGTTTTTAATTTCATCTAATTTGTCAGAACCTACTTGAGCTAACTATAGTTTAAAAGGCTCTGCGAAAGGGTAGGTACAATTTGTACCCACCCTTTAAAGTTGCAATTTTTTAAGGTTTGTCTCACCGGGGTTTCCCCGCAAAGCTTATTTAAATGGAATGCTGAGTTGGCGAAAACCCCACTGAGACCATGTAATGAAGAGATAGAATATGATTAAAATAAAAATACTTTAAAAGCTGATTAAAAATTATGCATTCCATTTATTTTTGCAGAAATAGATGCTGGATATTATTTACACATTTACCTGAACAAAATTTTAAAAAACATTTTATATGCTGAAGCATTTTTCCTACGCCCTTATTATTGCTGTCATTGGCCTGGCCTGTGCAGAGATAAACGAAACGGATAAAAAAACTTCCTTCTCTGCGGGCAGCCCCGGTACAAAAATAAAAATTGAAGATTCTTCTGCAGCACAAAAGAATTATAAAAATTTCTGCGCCGGCTGCCATGGCGAAAAGATGGATGCATTTGCAGACCGCAAGTGGAAGTATGGCAATACAAGAGAAGATTTATTTAAAGGTATAAAACATGGTTATGCCGATGGGGGCATGCCTGCTTACGATTCTGCCTTTAACAACGAAGAAATATATGCACTGGCAGATTATATCCTGGCCGGTATTAAAAACCGGGAACGGTACGATTTTAATACCGCCCCTGCAGTGCAAAATTTATTTATCTCCGAAAATCAAAATGTAAAATTAGATACCATTGTAAAAGGAATAGAGAGCCCGTGGAGCATGGTTTTTTTGCCTGGCAATGAAATGCTGGTTACAGAAAAATCGGGCAAGCTGTACCGGGTAAAAAAAGACAGGAGCCTGCAGGTTATCAGCGGCAGCCCGGCTGTAACAGCCGATGGACAGGGCGGTTTGCTGGATGTAATTTTACACCCCGATTTTAAAAAAAATAATATTATCTACCTTTCTTATTCGGCATTTAAAAAAGAAGGCGCTGCTACCCTGGCCACCACAGCTATTATGAAGGCGGTATTAAAAAAAGATAAACTGCAGGACCAAAAAATTATTTTTGAAGCCCTGCCCTATTCTACCACACGCCATCACTATGGCAGCCGTATGGTTTTTGGCCAGGATGGACTGTTGTATTTTTCTGTAGGCGAAAGGGGAAATGAAAAACAAAATCCGCAATCGCTGCAAAATGATTTGGGCAAAATACACCGCATAAAAGATGATGGCAGCATACCTGCTGATAATCCTTTTATAAACACGCCGGGAGCAAAGCCCTCTATTTTTACTTATGGCAACCGTAACCCGCAGGGCCTTACCCTGCAGCCCGGCACGGGTTTAATATGGAGCCACGAGCATGGCCCCAGGGGAGGCGACGAAATAAATATTATTGGCGCCGCAAAAAATTACGGATGGCCTGCCATTTCTTTTGGTATCAATTACAACGGCAAAACAATTACTGATAAAACTGCTATGCCAGGAATGGAGCAGCCACTGCTTTACTGGATACCTTCTATTGCGCCCAGTGGTATGGCCTTTGTAACCGGCAACCGGTACAAAAGTTGGAAGGGGGATTTACTGGTAGGTTCCCTGCGTTTTAAATACCTAAACCGCTGCACTGTAAAAGATGGTAAAGTAACCGGCGAAGAATTGTTATTAAAAAATATTGGCCGGCTGCGGGATGTGAGAATGGGGCCTGATGGATACATTTATGTATCTGTAGAAAACCCGGGCTTTATTTTTAAATTGATACCGGTGGCAAGGTAAAAAATAAATTTACAGGAATACAATTTTTGGCTAATTCATATTTTATGGTGCTATAATTATATACAGTATTTTGTATTTTACATATGCCTCTATTCTTATTGTTGTGGGATTTTTGAGTTAACCTGCTCCATTTATTTTAACCTTAGTATAAATGTGATAAAGTAATTGTGTTAACCTTATTATCTTCAATACTAAATATGTTTGAGGTCAATAAAAAAAATCAGTTAATAAGGTTGTCTGATTGTCTTTCATAAATTTTCTACTAAGGTTTCTTATGCAGATTGCACAAAATATTTACAGGGCAGGTAATTATTTGCGCAGAAAGAAGTAAAAAAAAGAAATTCATTATAGCACTTCAAAATTTTAATTGGCCAATTTTTGTTGTGAAGGGAACATAATTTTAAAGATATTTGTACCAGCTGTATGACCAAAAAAATTTATTCCTTTTTATTATTACTTATATCTGTACCCTGCGTTGCACAATTGTGTCAGGGCAGCCTTGGCGATCCTATTATTAATATCAGCTTTGGCAAGGGTGGTAATCCGGGCTCATCGCTTGCGGCTGCAGCTACAGGTTACCAGTTTGTAAATTTCGATTGCCCCGGCGATGGTTTTTATACCGTAAGAAATAATACCAATGCCTGTTTTTTTAACTCATGGCATACCCTTACCAGCGATCACACGGCTAATGGAAACGGATATTTTATGCTGGTAAATGCATCTGTACAGCCCAGCGCTTTTTATGTAGATACGGTAAGAGGGCTTTGCGGAAACAGCAATTACGAATTTGCCGCATGGCTCATGAATGTAATTTTGCCATCGGGCTGCGGCGGCACCAGCAATCAGCCCAACCTTACTTTTACTATAGAAAAAACAGACGGCACGGTACTGCAATCTTACAATAGTGGTAATATCCCTCCTACCTCCAGCCCGGTATGGAAGCAGTATGGTTTCTTTTTTACTACACCCGCAACAGGTGCAGATATTGTACTGCGTATTGTAAACAATGCACCGGGTGGTTGCGGCAATGATCTGGCACTGGATGATATTACTTTTCGCCCATGCGGCCCGCTGTTAACGCCATCCATTACCGGGCAAACATCTGATACCGTTAATATTTGCCAGGGTACTGCAGGGTCTTTTAATTTTAGCTGTACAGTTTCGGGCGGTTTTTTTACTCCCGTTTTTCAATGGCAGCAAAGATTTAATGGCGGCGCATGGGCGGATATTACTGGTGCTGTTACCACTTCTTTAACTGCATTTTTTTTACCTGCCAGTGCTGCCGGTACTTATGAGTACAGGCTTAGTGTTGCAGAAGCAGGTAACCTGGCTTCGCTTCAATGCAGGATATCATCACAGCCGTTAGCTGTTATTATAAATGCCCCTCCTGTAGCCGCAATAATAAATAACAGCCCTGTTTGTGCCGGAAGCACTTTAAAATTAGCAGCAGGCGGCGGCAGTGGATATACCTGGACGGGCCCCGGCAGTTTTTCTGCTACGGGTGCTGCGGTAAGTGTAAATAATATTCAGTCTGCACAGGCGGGCTTGTACAATGTAACGGTTACAAATGCTGCTGGATGCAGCAGCATGGCAAACAGTATGATAATCGTTAACCCTTCCCCTGCTGCAACTACCCTTTTTTCTGATACTGCAGTTTGCATAAATCAAACGGTACAATTATCGGCTGCAGGTGGCGGTACTTACGAATGGATTCCTGCAACCGGTTTATCTGATGCTTCCATATCCAATCCTGTTGCCTCGCCGCTAATAACCACGACATATAATGTAGTAGTGGGCAATTCATTTGCATGCTACGATACGGCTTTTGTAAATATAAATGTTTACACAAAAGCTATTGCAAATGCAGGGCCCGACAGAATTATGATTAAAGGCAAGCCCATCGTTTTGTCCGGAAGCATACATAACAGTTATCTTAATTTTTCCTGGTCTCCACCCGTAAATATTGATAATACACAAATTTTAACGCCAACAGTATCTCCGCCTACCGATGCCTTGTACATACTTACAGCAAACGCTAACAATGGCTGTGGCAGCTCTTCAGATTCTGTATTTATAAAAGTGTATAACGATGTATTTATTGCAAACGCTTTTACGCCAAACGGAGATGCAAAAAATGATACCTGGAATATTCCTGCCCTAAATGCATACCCCGATTTTAAATTGTTTGTTTATAACCGTTATGGCCAGCTTGTTTTTGTAAACAGCTTTCCTAATAAGCCATGGGATGGCAGGTTTAAAGGCAACCTGCTACCCATAGGTGCTTATGTTTACCTTGTAAGCTTTGATGGCGGCAGGCAGGTATTAAAAGGTACCGTTATGATTGTTCGTTAAAATTTACCTGGCAATTTTATTTTCTCCAATAAAACATATACTTTTTTTGTAAAGAATACCGTTAGTTACAGATGCATGTAATTTTATTTAATGTGAATAAGATTATTATCAAAAGCAATACACACAAAACTTAACAGCGTACTTAATCAAAAAAAATTATTTTATTTGCTGCCCGTTTTTTTATGAGTGATTAAAAAAAGTGGGGAAAAGGTATTTTGGCCTGATATATGAAATTGATAAAACGAATAGAGGTTTGGGGAAAAATACCGGCCGGGATTGATCTGCTCATTTGGAAATAATGTTTAATATTAAATTTGTTTCTAATAACCGTAACCGTTTATTCCTATTTGATAACGCTAATCATTTAATAAAACAGTGTTTAATTTTTTACTTGCCTCTTACCTCTCCTGCTTCTATACTAAAATAGTAAGTAAATATTTTTCTTTTATTTTATTAATGCTTTTATCTCAGCAATGTGTAGCACAGCTTTGCCAGGGCAGCCTGGGAGACCCTATAGTAAATATTGATTTTGGTGCAGGTAATAATCCGGGAGGTCCTGTTGCTGCAGCAACATCGGGTTTTTATTACCAAACAGCCGATTGCCCGGACGATGGCTATTATACTTTAAGGAATAAAACATACCAGTGTTTTGGCGATACCTGGCACAGCTTTAACGGAGATCATACGGCAGATACAAATGGATATTTTATGCTGGTAAATGCATCGCTGCAACCAAGTGCTTTTTATTTAGATACGGTAAAAGGTCTTTGTGGAAATGTTACATTTGAGTTTGCTGCCTGGATTATGAATGTGCTTTTACCCACGGCATGCGGCGCCAATTCTAACCTGCCCAACATAACTTTTACCATAGAAAAAACAGACGGCACTATTCTTCAAACTTACAACAGTGGCAATATTCCTGTTACAAACACACCAGAGTGGAAACAGTATGGCTTTTATTTTACCACACCGCCCGGAGTGGCAGATATTGTTTTGCGCATGGTTAATAATTCGCCGGGAGGCTGTGGCAACGATCTTGCCCTGGATGATATTACCTTCAGGCCATGCGGACCAAGAATTATTCCCACAGTAGGCGGACAAAATTCTAATACCATTAATATCTGCAGGGGAGCTAACAAAAGTTATACATTTGACTGTAATGTTTCCGGCGGGTTTCTAAATCCTGTATTTCAATGGCAGGGGCGTTTTAACGGAGCAGGCTGGACGAATATAGCTGGTGCAAACAGTAGTTCATTTACAGCTAACTTTTCACTTGCAAACCCAGCCGGCATTTACGAATACCGGCTTAATGTGGCAGAGGCCGGCAACCAAAGCTCTCCGCAATGCGCTATTTCTTCTGTGCCATTTAAGGTTATTATAAATGATAATCCCCTGGCAAGTGCAGGCAATAGTGGGCCGGTTTGTGCAGGCAGCAGGATAACATTAACTGCAGGTGGCGGTAACAGTTATTTGTGGACAGGGCCTAATAATTTTTCTGACAGTAATGCAACTATTTCAATTAATAATGCTCAAATTTCGTATAGTGGTGTATATACGGCACTCGTTATTACCAATGCATCATGCAGCAGCTCGGTTAGTACAATTGTTACGGTAAATCCAACACCTGTTGCGGGTACTTCTTTTTCTGATACAACAATATGTGCAAACCAAACGCTGCAATTTAATGCAACAGGCAGCAATACATTTCTATGGAGTCCTTCTGCAGGTTTATCCGGTACTGTAATACCCAACCCCGTAGCTACACCATTACAAACTATAGGGTACAGTGTAATTGTTTCCAATGCTTTTTCCTGTAGCGATACTGCTTATGTAAATGTAAAAGTTTACAAAAAAGCAATTGCAAATGCGGGCCCTGATAAATTTACTATTATTGGAGTACCTGTAAGTTTATCAGGCAGTATTGCACAAGAATATCTTCGCTTTTTTTGGTTACCATCGGGTGATTTAAAAAATACCGGTACATTAAATCCCCAGGCATCGCCACTTACCAATACCCAGTATATTTTAGAAGTAGAATCTAAAAATGGATGTGGGGTAACCAGGGATTCGGTATGGATAAGAGTTTTGAAGAATATATTTATACCTAATTCTTTTACGCCAAATGCTGATGGGCTAAATGATACCTGGAATATACCGGCATTAAATGCATATCCCGATTTTAAACTAACGGTGTATAACCGTTATGGCCAAATTGTTTTTTATAACAGTTACCCTCATAAGCCATGGGATGGCAGTTTTAAAGGCAACTTATTATCTGTGGGTACTTACGTGTACCTTCTAAGCTTTAATGCGGGCAGGCAGGTGTTGAAGGGCACGGTTATGATGATACGGTAAGGAGTTGGGAGTTGACAGTTGACAGTTTGCAGTTGGCAGTTCGCAGTCAATAGTTATTAGTCATTGGTTGGTAAATCCCAGAAATAATAGTTGTGATTTTCATCTAAAATAAATCCTGTTTTGGGATACAATTTATTTCCTTCAATATTTGTTTTGGCTGTTTCCAGCATCATGCCACAGCTGCCGGAGTTTATACAAAGATCTTTTACCGCCTGAATTAATGCAACAGCAATTCCTTTGCCCCTGCTGGCGGCATCTACAAAAAGATCGTTTAGCAGCCAGTATTTTTTTAAACGGGTAGAAGAAAAAACAGGATAGAGCTGCACAAACCCTATTATCCTTTTATCATCATCTATAGCAATAAAAATTTCAGATTCGTTTTTAGTAATCCGTTCTTCTAAAAAATATTTACCTGCTTTTACATTTGAATGCTGCTGATAAAAAATACGGTAAGCATCAAATAAAGGAGCCAATTCATCCAGGTGTTCTGCTCCTGCTTTTATAATAATCATTCAAAATTTTTTTTGTTACTGATAAAATAAATTTGTAATTACAACACTCCCATTGCCTATTCAATGACATTGACTTAAGATATGGAAAGAAATAATGCTCAATATTTCCCTACATTATTGTAGGGACTCAACAAAAAATTTTCAATGAAAATGCACCTGCCTTTTATAATTGAAAAT
>JAYVGA010000348.1:0-14793 GCA_043772635.1 Chitinophagaceae bacterium | reverse complement strand
AACCATACTTCGTTCCTTAGTAGAAACCCAATCAAAAGTTTCCGGCAGTTCATTGGCGAGATTTGAAAAACGTCACCGGTCAGTTGGCGGGAATGCATTAAGGGCAGGTGTGCTTGGTGGCAATGATGGATTAGTTTCAACCTTTAGTTTAGTGATGGGGGTAGCGGGCGCAACAAATGGCGGGCAAGGTGTTTTATTAGCCGGGCTTGCAGGATTATTAGCAGGAGCTTTATCAATGGCGTTGGGTGAATGGATTTCCGTAAAAAGTTCACAGGAGTTGCATGAAAATCAAATGCAACTGGAAATGGAAGAATTGGAAACAAATCCCGAAGGTGAACAAAAAGAACTGGCTTTAATTTACATGGCAAAAGGTATCCCCGATGATCAGGCTCACCAAATGGCAGCAGAAATAATGCAGAATAAAACTCTTGCCCATGAAATTTTAATTAAAGAAGAGTTGGGTATTAACCCGGAAGAATTGAAAGGTTCGGCCATGGAAGCCGCTTTATATTCTTTCTTTTTATTTGCAATTGGAGCCATCATTCCCGTTGCCCCATTTTTATTTACACAAGGCACTACTGCTATTTTTATTAGTGTGGCCTTGAGTGCTGTCGGTTTATTTCTTATTGGTGCAGCCATTACATTATTTACCGGTAAGAGTATTTGGTTCTCAGGATTCAGGCAGGTGTTGTTTGGTTTAATTGCAGCCGCTATTACATTTGGAATTGGAAAATTAATTGGAGTATCAGTTGGAGGTTAATAAAGTGCAACAATCTTTTTTGCACACTAATTTGTAGAATTAAAAAATATAGTAAAGAAGTAGAGTAATAAAAATTTATCATCGTAAAAACTAAATAATATGAACACAAACGCTGCCCATTGGCATTTACTGGTGAATCACCTGCCCATAATTGGGAGCTTATTTGGTATCCTGATTTTATTATGGGGCATAATTCGCAAAAGCGAATCCATTGTAAACCTAAGCCTGCTATTATTTGTGATTTGTGCAGTGTTTAGCATTGTTGCCAGCCAAACAGGAGAAAGTGCAGAAGCATATCTAAAAAACCTGAAAGCTATTGATGAAATATATTTGGAAAGCCATGTAGCAGCAGCAGATATAGCTAACTATGGAATGATAGCATTGGGTGCATTGGCCTTGATAACACTTATTTTTAAACGCATTCGTAGCCAAAAGTATATTCCTTACATCATATTGCTGGTATCTATTGCAGTATTTGTGTTAATGGCACGGGCAGGTAATTTAGGTGGGGAAATTATGCACAAAGAGATAAGAACGGATCAGAGGCAAACGAGCATTTAAAATAATTAAAAAATAAATTATGAAACGCTTTTTTTATTTTATGTATGGCTTCATACTTGCAGCTCTCATAACTAACACCTATTCATTTTTCCACCGGGATTTTTTCAGGTCTGCATTTTCTATTTTTATAAACATGGCTACTCCTGTTATTGTGCTTATTTATCTGGTAATAATAATAATTAAAGGAAAGAAGTCAGTAAAAAGGAAACGTGAACAATACCCCCAGAAGTTCTTCAGCAAAAATTAAGTTTTAAAAAATATAGGTGGTGTCTTCTTATGATTGTGGTGATTATTATCCATCAGGCTTGTTACTATCATAATTCATAAATATTTTATTAAACAACCAATTTTAAATTTAAAAAAACAAATATCATGAAAGGATTTACAACAAACATCGAAAAAGAAACTTTACATAATAACAATTTCCGTAAAGTTTTATATACTTCAAAGTATAGCCAATTAGTTTTAATGAGTCTGCAGCCAAAAGAAGAAATTGGTATGGAGACGCATAAGGAAAATGACCAGTTCTTTCGTTTTGAAAGCGGGAATGGAAAATGTATCATTGATGGTAATGAATATATGGTTAAAGATGGTGATGCAGTTATTGTACCGGCAGGTGCAGAACACAATGTGATTAACACGTCGGATACTGAAGTGCTGAATCTTTATACAATTTATTCGCCGCCTAATCATAAAGATGGCATTGTACGTGCCACTAAAAACGATGCTGAAATCAACAAAGAGGAATTTGATGGTAGAACTACTGAATAAAAGCAAAGGATCTACAACGTTTTTTAATATAAAACAATTTAAATGAACTTTACACAAACATTCTTTTCCCGCCAGTTTCTGTGGGAGATTGTACGCATTTTAACTGTTGGGATAGCCAGCTTATTATTTTATTTAGATGTTATTCCTTTACCTGTTCTGCTGGGTGCAATGGCATTCGGCCTCTACTCATTGGTGAAAGTAGCATTTACTGATCTTATTAAGGAGCGAAAAATTGGTACAGAAATCTTTATTACAATAGCCGTAATCATTTCTGTTCTTGGTAAGGAATATCTTGCCGGGGCGGTGGTATTAATGATAATCCTTATTGCCGAATACATAGCAAGTGCAAGTGGCGAAAGGGCAAGGGCCTCTATAAAGGAACTAATAGGCTCTGTACCAAAAATAGCCATTGTAAAAAAAGATGGCAGAGAAGAAAAGGTGCAAATTGATGATTTAAAAATTGGAGATATTGTTTTGGTAAAAGCCGGGGAAAAAATTCCTGTTGACGGAAAAGTAACAGGAGGAGCAGGTTCTGTTAACCAGGCACCCATTACCGGCGAAAGTGTTCCGCAGGAAAAAGTAGTAGGCAGCGATGCATTTGCCGGAACTATTGTTGAATTGGGGGCACTTGATATTCAAATGACAAAAGCTGGAAAGGATACGGTATTTTCCCGCATTATAACGTTAGTAGAAGAAGCAGAAGCTGAGCAGGCCCCTATAGAAAAATTTACAGATAAAGTAGCATCGTGGCTCATCCCAATTGTATTCATTTTTGTGGGGATTGTATATTTTTATACCCGTGATGTAAAACTTGTAATTGCATTATTGATTTTTACTTCTCCGGCAGAATTAGGTTTAGCAACACCTCTGGTTACTATCGCCGCAATTGCCCGTGCAGCAAGAGAAGGTATCCTTGTAAAGGGGGGTAAATTTTTAGAAGAACTTGCCAAGGTTACCACAATTGTTTTTGATAAGACAGGAACGTTAACGGTTGGCAGTCCCACGGTCAATCATGTTGAGATAATAGATAAAAGTTTAGATGAAAATTATTTGGTGCAGATGGCTGCTGCTGTTGACAGGCGTTCCAGTCATCCATTAGCAAAAGCCATTTTAACCTATGCTGACAAATTAAAACTCACCTATGGAGAGCCGGAAAACTTTGAGGTAATAAAAGGACGGGGTGTTTCAGCAAATGTGGATGGTAAGGTTGTTTTATTTGGCAATAAATCTTTTATGACGGAAAGTAAAGTTCCGGTTCTAACAACTTCGGAAAACCTTACTGATACAGCCATCTATCTTTCAGTTGATAATAAATTAGCCGGCATATTTTATATATCCGATGCTATACGTGAAGGAGCAAAAGAAATGATTGAGGGCCTTAGAAAAAGCGGGGTAAAAAACATTGTTATGCTTACGGGAGATAATCCTGAAACTGCGAAACATGTTTCCGAACAAGTTGGCATTACAGACTTCAGGGCAAATTTATTACCGGAAGATAAAATAAAAATAGTAAAGGAACTGCAAGGCAAAGGGGCAAAAGTAGCAATGGTAGGAGATGGTATTAATGATGCCCCGGCATTAGTGCAGGCAAACGTTGGTATTGCAATGGGCGCAATGGGGACCGAAGCAGCAATGGAAGCGGCTGATATTGTTTTGATGCAGGATAAATTAGACAAAATTGCAAGGGCAAGAGCTATCAGTAAAAGAGCATTTCGTACCATTAAGGAAAATATTATTGTTGGTGTAGGTGTGGTGCATGTACTTGGAATTACACTGGTATTGCTCAAAATAATTGGACCGGTTGAAGCAGCAGCAATTCACTTACTTCCTGATACATTGGTTTTCATTAATTCCATAAAACTTCTTAAGGTTAAAATAGAAGGCTCATAAAAATTAATCTTTTTAAAAAAGCATAGCATACTGTTAAACTGCCATCAAACTGCAGGAATTGAAGTTATAAATGTTACACTTTAAACTAAATATTATAATTTATAATTCGGAAAAATATCATCATTGCAATTGTAATAAAAGAAATTGTCTTAGTTATCTCAGCAGTGGATAAATGGTTATTGCTGACGTAAAGATGGATTTGCTGGTAATAGTAAATGCTGTAAGGATAGAAAAGGTGAAATCCTAAAGCGGTTATTCAGGATCCCTACAGAATTGTATCTTTATTTTATGAAAAGTTTTAAATGAAAATACTGATAATAGAAGATGAAAGGGAGTTGAGTAAAAGTATAGTAACCTACCTGAAGCATGAGAATTATCTATGTGAAATAGCCCCGGATTTTAAATCGGCGATGGATAAAACCGAGTCGTTTGATTATGATTGTATTTTGCTGGATATTTCCCTGCCGGACGGCAATGGCCTTACTGTGCTGAAAGAGTTAAAAGCTAACAAAAAAACAGATGGTGTTATTATCATTTCTGCTAAAAATTCTATTGATGACCGGATAGCCGGATTAAATCTGGGTGCAGATGATTATCTATCCAAGCCATTTCATTTGTCTGAATTAAGCGCCAGAATTTCGGCTGTTATACGCCGCCGCCGCTTTGAAGGCAATAAAATAATTGTATTAAATGAAATAGCCATTGATACTGTTGCAAAAGTAGTAGCCATACAAAATGTTGGGCTTGATTTAACCCGTAAGGAATACGACTTATTGCTGTACCTTGTTTCCAACAAAAACCGGGTGATTTCTAAAATTGCCATTGCAGAAAGTATATCTGGTGAAGGGGCAGATTTATACGACAACTTTGATTTTATATATGCCCACATGAAAAATTTAAAAAAGAAATTGACAGCCGCTGGTTGTGAAGATTACATTAAATCAATCTACGGTATGGGTTATAAGTTTACTATCTGATGAAGCTTTTACAAAAAACAATCCGCAGTTATTTTGTTTATTCAGTGATTATTTTACTGGTGGCCATACCGGTATTTTATATTGTTATACAGGGTATTGTTCGGGAAGATGTAGATGAAGATTTGATGAACACGAAAGAAATACTGAAACCTAAAATAGCTGATGCTTTACTAAATAACACTATTAGCCAGCTAAATTTTCTCGACCATGATGTTACTGTGTCAGTGTCTCCCTCATCAAAAGAGTTTGATACACTAACCACCGTTGAAATATTTGATTCCATTTCAAAAGAACTGGTGCCCCACAGGTTGCTCACATCACATTTTACTGTTAATGGCAAGCCCTGTATGTTACAGGTAAAAACCTCCTTGGTAGATAATGATGATCTTATTGCAAGTATTGTAAAAGTGCAGGTAATTTTATTGGTTTTGCTGATAGCAGGCTTAATCATCATAAACCGTAACCTGTCCAAAAAAATATGGATGCCGTTTTATATAACGCTTCAAAAATTGCAGCACTACAAAGTGGAGAAGCATGAACCGTTGTCTTTATCCAAATCTTCCATTACAGAGTTTAACGACCTTAATACTTCGTTGCAGGAATTAACTGACCGAACTCACCTTTCTTACATAAGCCAGAAAGAATTTACAGAAAATGCTTCGCATGAAATGCAAACACCCCTGGCTGTATTCCAGGGCAAGCTGGAATTATTAATGCAAACTACACCGCTGAGTGAAGAACAGGCCCTGCTGATGGGAGACCTGGCAGATGCAGGTCAGCGCATGGCAAGAATGAACAAAAGCCTTATACTGCTTACTAAAATTGAAAACAGCCAGTTTGCTGATAAGGAAAGTATATCCCTGAAAACTTACATTGAAAAGTTTATACACCTTTACCAGCCGCAGATTAATGAAAAGCAAATTACTGTTGAAAATAAAATAATGGATGATGAAATGCTATATACTAATACTGCTTTGATTGAAGTATTAATCAGCAACCTCATGGGTAATGCCATACGGCATAATAAAACCGGCGGCCGCATTATTCTACAATTGAACAAGGGTGTATTAACTATCGAAAATACCGGCAAGCCATTGCCTTTAGATGAAGATAAAATATTTCAGCGTTTTCAAAAAGAGAGCACCGATAGTAACAGTATTGGCCTGGGGCTTGAAATGGTAAAAAAAGTTTGCAGTATCAATCATTACACAATTGCCTATCGGTTCAGCAATAATCTTCACAACTTTACACTCTGCTTTAACAATTCATGATCTTCCATTTTCAGTTTCTCTTCAGTTTTCCTGAATAATTTTGCATAAGTATTCAGCAGCTAATTAAGCTTGCCGATGAAAAGTAAATTTATAAGTTTTAGTTTAGGATATGCATTCACTTTCATTTTCTTTACCGAATTTGGTTACTAACACTTTATAATAATCCTATCCATCCATTTTTAAATCATTCAATGATAAATTATGAACTATAGTGACGAATCATCCTTTTCTGTTAAAGCTGTTGTGGATATACTGGTAATTGTAGATGGTAAAAAATTAAGGAATTCTAAACCGGAATATATTGTGTCTGGCGATACCTTTCTTAAAGCCGATGCTGGTATAGATGTGTTTGGGTTTGGGGGATCTATTGGAATGCCTGTTTAACAATACACAATGGATAAGGGGTTATGAAGAATTGATAAAATGGTTTGCGGGCAATGACTGCAGCATTAAAGAGCTGGCTCTTAAAATTGAATATATAAAAACCAGTTACTCGTAAATTTAAATGTTACTCTTTACGTAAAGCAAATGTTAATACACTGCGGAAGTTTAAAAATGATATGGTCGGTTTAAGTTTATTTGCTGCGAGGTATGTGTTTGGCAAAATAACATGCTTGCGGGCGTTAACATAAAAATATACAATTCACAAAAGCAGCTATTTTATAGTTTGAAAATATTATTTTCTATAGCGGTAATTATTACAGAGTTGATAATTCGTCCTGCAAAATAGTAAAACCTATATTTTACAATTTACCCGATGAAAAAGATGCTAAACGCTTCCCATACCGGACTGTAAGGCAGGAGCCTGATTCAGCTATCTTTAATTTCATAAAAAATACGAATACACTTGACGAAATTATGCGAATCCGGATTGAGAATAAATCCATCAACTCTACCGGAGTTCCATTAGACCATTTTGTAAAGCTGCATAAAACAATTTCGTTTTCAATAAGATGGATGAAAATAAAAAGACAGGGAACACCAGCGACCATTTAGCCAACGAACGAACTTTTCTTGCCTGGATACGCACGAGTATTGGTATAATGGCATTTGGTTTTGTGGTAGTTAAATTTTCCCTGTTTGTAAAACAAATTACTTTGCTGCTGGGCAAAGAAAATATTATCCATTCCAACGGGTATTCGGGTTTTATGGGAATTGTTTTAGTGGCTGTGGGAACTGCAACATCCGTGCTTTCTTATATTCGTTATAAAGCTGCGGAGCAGCAATTAAATGAAGGGGATTATAAACATTCTTTTTTACTTATAACAGTACTGATAGCATTCATTTTTTTAGTAAGTGTATTGCTTATCATTTATTTAATCAATAGTATTTATTGAACATAAATTAATTAAATTCTTTCAGCAATTTTATTTCATTGCGGTACAGCAAAATCTTACCATCATTTTCCAGTTGTTTTAGCAGGCGGGATACCACTACCCTTGATGTTGCCAGTTCATCGGCAATAAGATAATGTGATGCTTTTATTACACTGGAACCAGAGAGGCGCTGCTTTTCTTTAAGATAAGAAATGAGACGTTCATCCAGTTTATGAAAGGCAATACTTTCTATAGATTTAAGCAATTCTAAAAAGCGCTCATTAAAGCTACGCATAATGTAATTTTTCCAGCTGGGATATTTGCACAGCCATTCTTCCAGCTTCAAATGCGGTATGGCAATTAATTCAACATCATCTTCAGCTATCGCTTTCACTTCACTCTTTTTTGCTTCCATGCAACAGCTATAAGCCATAGAACAACTTTCATTGCTTGATAAATAATACAATAGGATTTCATTACCACTATCATCCATTCTGAATACCTTAATAGTACCCTTTATAATAATAGGCATCATCCGGATATATTTTCCATAGTCCATAATGATATCGCCTTCTTTAAAATTATTTACAGTGCCAAACTGGTATATTTCTTTTATTAAAGCTGGTTCAAAAGTATTTTCGAATGTTGCAATATTACTCATGGTTTATAAAGATGATAATGTAGAAAAATTATAAGGCATATAGTATGCTTTATTAAATTCAAATTTTCAATCTGTGCATCATCCCTGACATTTTACTGCAAATGAATATTGCACATGTTCTCAGATAAAAGTGCGGCGGACTTATTTAATCGTTAATTCTTCCCTTTTGCCAACTTAAGTAACATTGGGTTAAAGAAATTGTTATCCCTACACCAGGTATAGAATTCCTTTCAATAAAAGCAGTTACAATATAAAAGTTAAACAAAATTTATCTATTGCTTTGTTAAGTAAATTGATAATCAACTCCCGTGACCTGCGTAAGTAATGTTTGTGGGGCATCTAAAATTATGGCGTTTCTTGCTGGTGTTGGGGTAACCGGCGAATTCGCCGCTAAATACTCTTTTAAAACTGTATGCAGTGTAAGCGTCGTGTTTTTTGCATTAGCCACTCCTTTAATTCTGCAAAGCATATCGCTGGGGTCACCCTCTCTTTCGCAGGCACAAATGTTATAAGTTTTATTTAAATCAAGTGGATTACCTCCAACAGATACAGTTTGTACCCGTTTACCATTTTCTGCAAAAGCACTAAAGGATACATGCATCCCCTTAAACTTTATAACCCAACCGCCTAATCTTTCTTCAGCATTTTTAGCAAATACATTGTTCAGTTCTTTTTCTAACCAGTCTTTAATTTGTTGCCCGTTAACAGTACCGGTCCTTACCGTACTATCAACCGGTAACATATCATAAATAAACCCTTCAGTAATAGGGATGTTTCCTGTATGGTCGGGAGTTGTTTTAGGAGGGCAGAAACGAAAACCATTTGATAAAACAATATCCACATCCGTTACTTTCCATTTTAGCGCATCTAAAATCAACGTATCAATAGGGTTTTCCACAACAAAATACCTGTATAACGGAATAGTGCTATAGCCAGCAATTTTATAAATACTTTCTTCAAAGGGTTTCTCATTATTTTTTATTAATTCAGCGATTTTTTGAGACGGTTGGTTTTTTTCAGCATTTACTTCACCCAGTTCATATTCATCTTTTATTACCTTACCGTTTTGTATGGTCAGGCTGAGTTTGCCAACAAATGAACCAAAAGCACCAGGCTCCACCACTTTAGCATATTTGCATTGAATAGGCTTTCTCACTCTTTCATGTGTGTCCCCGCCGAAAATATAATCTACTCCTTTGCATTGCTCCATATTTGCTAAACCTATTTGCTGCGATAAACCCAAATGCGATAATAAAATAACAAAAGCACATTGCTCCTGGTTACGCAACACATCAACATAAAAGGACAAGTTTTCTTCAGCCTTTGTATAAATGATTCCTTTGCTGTAATTTGGTGACTGGCGTACAGGAACTAACGGATCAGTATAGCCCACGAATCCAATTTTAATTCCTTGTACATTCCAGATATAATAAGGGGGAAAAATTAATTCGCCTTTTTTGCCGTTGCCTGCATCATGATACATATTGGCACAAACCTTTGGGGCATTTAATGAACCTAATAAAGTTTGCATGGCTTTTTTATAATACACCACCTCCCAATTGCCGGGCAGGTATAAATCATACCCCAACGCATTTAAAATGGGCACCATCGCTTTACCGGTTGTTTTAACTGCCAGTTCGCTGCCCTGGAACATATCGCCTGTATCAATTAAAAACATATTGGGATTTTTCTTTCTTTCTTTTTGCAGATAGGTAGCTAAGTGTGCATAACCGCCTGTTTTACGAAATACAGCTTTATCATTTTCCCAAAACAATTCATCATGCGGATGTACCTGGCAATGCACATCTGTTGTTTGCAAAATGGAAATAGTAAATGGTTTATCGTCAGAAGGTATTTCGTTCTTATGAATTTGATTTACCGTTTCAGCAATTGAAGCGATAGGTAAGGTAGCTAAGAAACTTACTCCCGTAGCAGTACTTATTTTTTTTATAAAATCCCTTCTGTTATTACTCATTATTGCAAGTTTTTTATTTTTTTTTACAGATGCAGTCGTTTTATTTTTTTGCTTTTGCTTTTGCTTCAATTTTCTTTTGTTTTTCAACAATTGGTTTGAATGGACCAAACTTGTGTTGTGTTTCATTAAAAATATCTGCGTAAGGCCCAAAGGGATGATCAATTGGTTTTTTTGATTTGTCAGGCCAATCTTTTTGCACGTTGACATGCGGCCTTTTTTGTGTAGTAATAAATGCAGCAACATCCCAGGCTTCTTCATCACTCAACTGAGGAGTTTCGTATGTTACCCCTTGCGGCATATTATACTTTACATACTTTGCAACAGTACTTAGCCTGTACAATCCAGCGCCATCATTAAAACTATTGTTGCCCCATAAAGCAGGGTAAATAAATTCTGATTTATCTGCAGTATAAACACCTTCGCCATTGGCCTGGTGGCAGCTTTGGCATTTTGCTGTATATAGAATTAATCCTTTTGCAGGGTCGGCGGCACGGTCTAAATATGCTAAATCTTTAAAGCCCGAGCCGGCTGCTTTTTCGCCTTTCTTTACATTCGTTCCCAGGAAATTTATGTATGCCACAATAGCCTGCATTTCCTTTCCGGCAGTATCTATTGCTTTACCATTTAAGCTGCGTTCAAAACAGTCATTTACCCTTTTGTAAATATTTTCAACAGCCCCGCTTCTTGCCCTGAACTTCGGATACAGCGATGCAACTGAACCGTAGTTGTTTCCAAAAATTGCAGTGCCCGCATGCAGGTGACAATTCTGGCAATTCATTCCATTGCTTATATTTAAAACAGAACCTTTAGGGCCAAGATATTTTGCCGTATGGGCAATTAATTCTTTGCCATATCCTACCTGCTCTTTCTGATTTGCATCTGTAATAGTGCTAACATCTGGTGCCATCCAGTAAACAACTGCATCTTTTTTTGCTGCAGCATTTACAGGAATGCTGAGATCCTTCGGTTTATCTGGCTGGTTACTGTAATAAAATACAAATGGCAGGGATATAAGGCCAATCACCAGCACCACAATAATAAGAAGCAGTTTGCTGATAACGGGAATTATCCCTTGTTGCAATTTATCATCCTGTTCAGTGGGCATAAGCAACCGTATTATAAATTAATGAGGTAATTTTTCTTTAAAATAACCATACAAATAGGTGCCTGCAATGGCGAAGAAGAATACGATACTCATCGTTAAAAAACCGTATCCAATGTTTACCACCATTGGGCCAGGGCAGGCGCCACTTAATGCCCATCCTAAACCAAATATACCCCCACCGATCAGGTAGCGGATGATAGATTTGTCTTTTGGATGAAAAACGATTGGATTACCATGGAAATCCCTGATGTTAAATTTCTTGATTAAGGCTACACCAATAACGCCCAGCACCACTGCAGTACCAATAATACCATACATGTGAAATGCCTGAAACCGGAACATCTCCTGTATCCTGAACCAGGATATAGCTTCTGATTTAGCCATTACAATTCCGAAAACAATACCTATCAATAAAAATTTTATAAACTTCATACAATTAAAATATTAATGGGAAGATGAAAAATGTCATTACCAATCCACCTATAAAAAAACCAATCACGGCAATTAATGAGGGCAATTGTAAATCAGATAAACCACTAATAGCGTGGCCGGATGTACAACCCCCTGCGTACCGGGAGCCAAAGCCTACCATAAGGCCACCCAGTGCCAATACAAAAAAGCCCTTAACAGAAAGCATTGCATCTAAGCTAAAAATTTCGGTTGGTTGCAAGGAAGTAGGTGCACCAATACCTAATTTATTTAAATCACTAATGGTTGCCTGTGAAATTTCCACAGGAGTACCTGACGATAAAAATTGATTTGCAATAAAGCCACCAACAATAGCGCCTACTAAAAAAACTAAATTCCATGTCTGGGATTTCCAGTTAAAATCGAAAAATTTTGTTTTCTTTCCTAATCCTGCTGCTGCACAAATTGTTCTTAGGTTCGATGAAAAGCCAAATGATTGACCAAAATATAAAAGGAAAAACATGATGCCAGCTATCATAGTGCCAGAAAACCACCACGACCAGGTTTGTGTTATAAATTCTCTCATTTTTTTTCTGATAGATTAGTTTAAGTGGAATGAAATAATGGGTTTGTATAAATGATTGATTAATTTTTCTGTTGCACTATGGTGAAATAACCCACCCCTGCCATGTGTGCCGATGCAGACCATATCCATATTAGTTATTTGGTTAAAATGGATAACACCGTTTTCTACATCTTTGTCATTTATTAAATGACATTCGTAATCAATGATATTGTTCAGCTCCGCAAACATTTTCATATTACTTTCTACCAATGCTTTTTCAGTATCTACCATTCCCGAGGTAATTTGAAGCAGGTGAAATTTTGTATTAAACGCCTTAATCAGTTTGTACATTAATTGCAAATCTTCCTTTATAGGATGATTGAAATTATGCACCAGCAGCATATTTTCAATATTCAAATCCGAACGGTCGCACATTAAAGAAAGCACGGGTATTGCAGATTTACGGGCTATTATTTGTGTTTCGGAACCAGATAGTTTTTCTTTTAATCCCCAGGCGCCTTTAGTTCCCATCACAATCAAATCGAAATGGTTAGATTCTGCGAAATTTAAAATACCATCTGTTATTTTACCAAAAACAAAATGGCTGTTAATATTATTGCCATAAATACTTTTAAGGTCAGCTAATTTCCGCTCCGCTATTTCTTTTTGTTGTACCACATACTTTACATCAATTTCACCACAGGTTTGGATATTGCCATTGGCATCCATTGTTACAGTGTCTGGGACATCCATCACATGAAGAAAATGAATATCCACCGGGGTTTTTTCTTCCAGTTTTTTTACCATCAGGTAAGCAAATTCTGCCTGCACAGAAAAGTCTGTAGGAATTAAAATTTTTATACTTTCCATGTAGTTTTATATTACAAGTTTTACGCTATTCAAATTTGAAAATGAAATTATCATTTTCATTTTACAAACTGATTTATCTCTTCCCAGGTACCACCATTCACTACGTTTTTAAAACCATTTTGCTCAAGTATGGCCTTGGCTTGTCCGCTTCTGTTGCCACTTCGGCAGAAAACAACAATGTTTTCTTTTCCTTTGAATTTATTTAATTCGTTTGCTACACTGCCTAAAGGAATATTAACTGCCCCTTTTGCACTGCCTCCGGAAAACTCCCCCGGCTCTCTTACATCTACTAAAAATGCACCCTGCTCAATAATAGTTTTTAAATTGGCGGTTTGCCCGCCACCAAATAAATTTTGGAATAAGCCCATTGTTTTAAATTTTATAGTGTGAATTTTTTAATTACGTTTAATAGCGCAGCCTTTGGTACTACGCCGCTTTGCCGCCATAGCGGTTTTCCATTTTTAAATAATATCAATGTTGGTACGCCCTGCACCTGGTATTCATTTGCAGCCTGCGGGCTTTTATCTACATCTACTTTTATAATGGTCACAGAATCGCCTGCTTCTTTCTTTACATCTTTCAGAACAGGGGCCATCATTTTACATGGGCCACACCATTCGGCAAAGAAATCTACCAGTACCGGTTTATCTGATTGTATGATTTCGTTAAATGTCATTACTTTTATTTTTCTTCTTCTTTTATAACCTGTTGTTTGTTGCCTTTTTTAAACATCCCTGATAACAATGCCCCCATTACTGCACCATAAATTGTGCTATTTAGTGGTTTGGATGTAATCATACAAGTACCGGATGTGCAGCCAACTTGTTGCCAGTATAAGTATCCTGCAATGGCCCCCAATACTCCGCCAATCAGGTATAGTTTATTATTGCTAAACCACTTCTTGATAGGTAATATCTTTTGCAGTTTCAGAAGTTCTTTTTGTTGTTGCGCTACAGCCACCAGTGCCACAGCAACCAATATTTAATACCGCCATTCCTGAAAATAATAAACCGGCTATTCCAAACAACACCTCTTTTGCCAGGATTGCCTGGATCAAAATGGCGATACCCATCCCTAACCGCAATACCCTCATAAAATTCCAATTGCTAAATATTTTTTGTTTCATAAAAGCAAAAGTAAATTTTATCGTTTGCTGGTTTGGTAACAAAGGTTACAAATGAAAAAGCGGCCTGAATGCCGCCTTCTATAAATAAAAAATGTACAGGATTAAGTATTTAGTTCGCAAAGGCTTTTAAACAAGACCGGAAGGGAAGAACATGCTTTTTTATCTTGTTTGCCTGAAATAATTATTGTTGATGCCTGGTTAATATAATGTGAAAAGATCCACAATGGTATGCAGTATAAGTGACACAACGATGATCCACATGGCTTCTTAGCCTGGACAACTATTTGTGAACTAAATGCCTAATCCTGAAATTGTAAATGGAACCCTTCTTTTTTGCGTTAATCAAATCTATATAGTTATTGAATATATTTAAGAAGAAGGGCAACAAGAACTTCCAGCGTGTATTGGCAAACAATTGATTGTTAGTAGCTGCAAAATACACAGCAATCTCCCTGCTTTGGTTTTATGACAGTTTCGAATTTGTTACAGTGATAAAAGCATTTTTAATCTCATAATTATTTTTGTTTTGCAGGAGAC
>JAYVGA010000347.1:0-6327 GCA_043772635.1 Chitinophagaceae bacterium | reverse complement strand
GTCAATGAACATTGACCAATGACCTTACATCCTACAAAAATGCTGGGGCAGGCATTGACTTTTGACTTTTGACCTTTGACTCATTTGCCCCCTACAACAATGCATTCCACCTGAACTGTTCTCTCCATTTATTTTGATCGGGGTCATCATCGCTTCCCCATTCGCTGGATCTTTCTAAAAGCTCAGCTTTTAGACTGGTGCTGGTAAAATATTTTTTTGCAGTAGTAGGTTTTATATCTGCCAGCTTTACATCATTGATCATTATTTTAGTAGCAATAAAAGAAGTGTACAGCCGGGGTATCGTAAGCCCAAGCACCATACCCGGCAAACCGTTTATAGAACATGGCCCGCCGGCTATGATGATCTCTTCTGTATAAAATGCAAATACATACACACTGTCCATAATTACACCCACTGCTTTGCGGCAGTTATAGCCTGCAATTATCCGGTTTTCATTGCTCAGTTTCCATTGTATTGCGGGTATAGAATCTTCTACATTAAAATTGCTTCCAAATATATTTTTCTGCATATTAAATTTAGAAGTGAAGTGATCAAAGTACCATTTATTCTCTTCATCAGACCTTCTAAACCACTCGGGAATTTTCTTTGTTGCTTCATCCCAGCGGTCGAACTTGTAAATACTTTTATTATCAGCAAAAGTAAAATTATAATACCCGGTTTTAAAGTCGGGGATCTGGGCTTTTATCATTTCATCCCAGCTATCGTTGCCCATTGTTTTTTTTATGTTGGTTTTTACTTCAAACTCTATTGTGGCTTTGCTTATAAAATTTTGTGCATTGCTGTTAAAAGCAAAAAGCAAAAAAAATGCAGAAAAAAATATGTTCCGTTTCATGTAATTATTTTTTGTTTGTTATTTTCTTTTTATTGAAAAAAGTAATTTCGATAATTAAAACCTTTTGAACCTTCTTAAACCTCTAAACCTCCTCACTTCGTTTTCGCCCCTTTGTTTTTAAAATCCCAGGTAAAACCCAGCATCCAGTATCTTTTAAGGCGGTCGTTTCTTTCTTCGGTATAAGTAATGCCATTATAGCTTCTGCTTATCCCAATGTTTTGGTTAAGTATATCTCTTACTTTTAAATAAGCGGTAAATTCATTTTTCTTAAACGTGCGCTGCAGGCGGGCATTCCACAAATGATTGCTCAGGTCATTGCTGAAGGCATTTGTTTTTTGCCTGAAATAAAAATCATAATCCGTATTTACCGACCACACTTTTTTATAATACACCGTAGCTTCGGCACTGAGGGTATTGCTGCTGAAATAATTTATATTACTGCTTTTAGAAGAATTGCCTGCAAAGGAATTGGTATTTCTGTTGTAGGTAAAATTATTGTTGATGCTGAAATCGTACTTTTTATCTTTTGATTTATAAGCCCCAACAGATACACCTGCGTTTAAGTTTTTGGTATAGTTGGTTACACTGTTTACCACATCGGCAAATTTGTTGAAACTAAGATTGGGATTTAAGTTTAATCTTATACCCGACTTTTTTAATTTCACTCCCATGCCTGTCCAGAAATTGATATTCATGTTGCCATCTGTGTTTATAGGTTGTGTAACGGTATAACCCGTGGCAGGATTAATAATGCGGTTATTGGTAATTGCATTACTGGTAAAACTTGCATTAAAACTTTGATAGCTGTAAAATTCCTTTAAGAAATTGTAACTATTGTGGCTCAGGTTAAAACTATTGGTAAAAGACTGCTCCAGTTTAGGATTACCAATGTATTGGTTAAACTGGTCATTATTATTTCTCAGGGGTTGCAGCTGGTTAAGTGTGGGCTGCCTGGTGCTGCCATTGTAACTAAAGCGCAGGGAGTGATTGTTTTTGTAACTATAAGTAAACAAACCGGTAGGGAAAAAATTGGTATAGTTGCGGATATAGTCTTTGTTTAAACTGATATCCATAAGATTAAAATTTGTAAAGCCTACACCTGCACCAAAATTGTATTTAATTTTTTTTCCTGCATAGTTTATTTTAAAAGAAGGTTTGTTTAAAATAATGGTTTGATCAAAGTTATTGGTAAGCGAATCTATCCTTTCATCAAACTTGCCGGAGGCAGCAGAATATTGGTAAGTGCTGTTATAATTTTTGCCGCTGTTTAAACTGATTTCATGGCCAAGTTCCAGCGAAAACTTTTTGCTCAATGGTTCTGTGTATATAATCTTAGAAGTAAGTTTTTGTGTTGATTTATCAATAGCGGTAAACTGGTTTGTTTGGCCGGGTAAAGAGCCACTTTGATAATCTCTAAAATCCTGCTGCAGGTAATTGGCCGCATCATTATTAAGTATATTCCAGTCTGTATTTAAAGAAAGGGTTCTTCTGTTCTTTTTAAATTTATGCCGGTAAAGCGCATTAGCTGCAAAAGAATTTTTGTCAGCATTTATTTGCTGGCTGCGCAGGTTACTGTTTTTAAGGTTGCCGCTTTGGCCTGTGGTAACTGTGTTGCGGTCTTCTTCGCTTTTAGTGTTATATATATTTGCATTAAGGGTTACTTTAAGGCTGTTGTTACTGTCCAGCTTCATATCGTACGAGCCCCTGGTTTTAAAATTGTACCGGTTCACATAGGTTTTCACTGTTGAATTTTGGTTTAAAACAGTATCACCAACCTGTGTTTGCACATAGGTTATTTTATTATTATCATACAACTGGCTATTAAATTTTGGAGAAATGTTCAGCGTATTTTTATCTTTCCATTTATTACTGTACTGCACGCCCGCATTTACGTTTGTAATAAAACCATCCTGTGTATTTACATTGGGTTCTTCATCCGTGTTTCCTCCCCGGTTGCCAAAAAACATCATGCCTCCATCATCATCCAGTACCAGGTTCATATCATCATTGCCGCCATATTTATCCATATCCTGCCAGTTTAATCCATCCTGCCCGGTGTTTCCGTTAATCAAAAAGCCGGAGAGTTTTCTTTTTCCTTTAAAAGTGCTGAACAGAAGGTTGGTATTGTAGCGGTCATCTATATTTTTTTGTAAGCCCCCGGCCGCATCTATTTTTCCAAAGTATCCTGTTTTTTTATTTTCTTTAAGTTTAAGGTTAATGGTTTGTTTGCTTTGCCCATCATCTATGCCGGTAAATTCTGCCTGGTCAGTTTTTTTCTTAAATACCTGCACTTCCTTAACCGCATCGGCCCGTAAATTTTTTACCGCCATGCCCGGGTCATCACCAAAAAATTCTTCTCCATCTACCAATACTTTTTCTACCGTTTCGCCCATGGCTTTTATCTGTCCGTTTTTATCTACCTGTATGCCCGGCATTTTTTTAAGCAGTTCTTCCACATTGGCATTGGCGCTTACTTTAAAACTATCGGCGGTGTAAATAGTCGTATCACCTTTTATGCGGATGGGGTTACCGCTTTTAAGAATTACCGCTTCCAGCAATTTACTTTTTGGTGTAAGAGCTACCATGGGCATTTTTTCTTCGCCGCTTTTTATTTCAATATCATCTACATAATCTGCAAATATGGGGTGCGTTACCATAAAAATATATTTGCCCGTTGCAATTTTTGGGAGCGTATAAGATCCATCTTCTTTAGTTCTTGTAAAACCAATAAGCACAGAATCTTTTTGCGAAAGCATGGCCACCACTGCATTTTTTACAGATTTATTTGCAGTAGTGTCTTTTACTATGCCGGTTATTGCGGTGGTTTGAGAAAAGGCAGCCTGTGTTATAAAAAGGGTAATAAAAGGCAGGAAGAATTTTTTGAGCATGGAGTTAGTTTTATTGGTACTTTTAAATGGTCTTATAAAAATCATCTTTAAAATATTGTCCGCAAACTAAGGTTTACTAAATTTACGTTAAATGATTATTTTACAAACGGCATCTTAACAATGAAGAAAGCATACGAAGACATACATTTTGTAGACAGCAGCAAAGCTGTGTGGAATTATTCTTTTTTTTCTGATGAAGACATTAAACGGTTTCAGCAGGGAGATATGGAGAATGCTTATGAAATATTTGGCAGTCATTTTTTGCGTGTGCTTGATGCAGATGGTTTTTATTTTGCAGTATGGGCACCAAATGCCACGGCCGTTTCTGTAATGGGTGAATTTAACGGCTGGAAAAAAGGAGAACATCCTTTGTTTGTAAGACTCGATAAATCGGGTATTTGGGAGGGATTTATTCCGCACCTTCCGCAGGGTACATTGTATAAATATCATATAACCGGATACCAGGGTATACAAACAGAAAAAGCAGATCCGTTTGCAAATTATGCAGAGCTCAGGCCAGGCACGGCTTCGGTTACATGGAAGCTGGATAATGCATGGAGCGATGAAGTGTGGATGAAAAACCGCAAGCATGCCAATTCTCTTAATGCTCCCTGGAGTGTGTACGAAATGCACCTGGGCAGCTGGATGCGCCCCGATAAAAATAACGAAGAAGTTTACAATACTTACGACCAGCTTAGCGAAAGACTGGTGCCTTATATAAAAGCAATGGGCTTTACGCATGTAGAGTTTATGCCGGTAATGGAACATCCTTTTGATGGCAGCTGGGGCTACCAGGGAACAGGTTTTTTTGCAGCTACTTCAAGGTATGGGCAACCCCAGGATTTTATGCGCCTTATAGATAATCTTCATCAAAATGATATTGGTGTTATTTTAGATTGGGTGCCTTCTCACTTTCCTTACGATGCGCATGGTCTTTTTAAATTTGATGGTACGCACACCTACGAATACAATGATATGCGAAAAGGATTTCACCCGGATTGGAACAGTTATATATTTAATTACAGGAGGGGAGAAGTGTGTTCTTTTTTAATAAGCAGCGCACATTTTTGGTTAAACAAATACCATATTGATGGCATAAGGGTAGATGCTGTAAACTCTATTATCCGTCTCGATTTTTCCCGCAAGCCCGGAGAGTGGGAGCCTAATGATTATGGCGGGCATGAAAATATTGAAGCCATTGATTTTTTAAAAAAAATGAATACTATTTTGTACAGGGATTTTCCGGATATACAAACCATTGCCGAAGAAGCATCTGACTGGCCGGGTATTACATTGCCCGTGCACCATGGTGGTTTTGGTTTTGGAATGAAATGGATGATGGGATGGATGCATGACACTTTTCGTTATTTTAAAAAACTGCCGGAGCACCGCCCGTTGCACCAGGATGATATTACTTTTAGCCTCATGTATTTTTACGATGAAAAATTTATGCTGCCCATTAGTCACGATGAAGTGGTGCACGGTAAAAGCCCCATGATTTATAAAATGCCGGGCAATGAATGGGAAAAATTTGCCAGCCTGCGCCTTTTGTATTCTTTTATGTTTACACACCCCGGAGCCAAATTACTTTTTATGGGTTGCGAGTTTGGGCAAACATCAGAATGGAATTATAAATCGGAGCTTGATTGGGGTTTGCTGCAGCATGCACCCCATAACAATATGCAGGAATGTGTGCGGGCATTAAATAACCTGTATAAAAATGAGCCTGCAATGCATGAACTGCAGTTTGAGCATAAAGGCTTTGAATGGGTAGATACCACACACAGGGCGCAGGGCATTCTGATGTTTAAGCGTATGGGTAAATTAAGAAAAGATGACTTACTTATTATACTAAACATGACGGTGCATCCGCACACGGGATGGAAAATGGAAATTAAAGGGAAGGCACAGTGGCAGGAGATTTATAACAGCGATAATTTGATCTATTGGGGCAGTGGCAATTACATGAATGAAAATATAATATGCATACCCGTTGATAAAAAAGAGAAACTCTATGAAATAAAGGTTGATATTCCTGCGTTAGGTGCTATGGTATTCCGCTAGTTGGAATAATTATTGCATAAACCTGATTATGAAAAACCTCTTATTGATTTCCGCAATTTTTACCTCTTCTGCTGTGTGGGCACAGTCTAACGACAGTGCCGTTTTTTATTATAACAAAGGTTTGGCAGAAAAAACAAACAAGCGCTTACTTGTTGCCAGCCAGGCTTTTGAAAAAGCCATTTCTTTTAATCCACAGTATGCAGAAGCTTACCAGGCAAATGGCGATGTGCTGATAGAAATGCGCCGTACAGATAAAGCAAAAGATAATTATACCAAACTGTACGAACTGCAGCCCGAAAATAAAATAGCCATTAAAGAATTAACAGACCTTTATTTTAATTTCAGGCAATACGAAAAAGCAATAGTGTTTGCAAAAAAATGCAGCGACTGTGAAAACGCCAGCCGCATTATTGGTATGAGCTATTATGCGCAGGAAGATTATGCCGCTGCAGAAAAAGCATTGCTTTCAGCAATTGCTAAAAATCCGCTTGATGCAGATGCTACCTACACTCTGGCCCGTAA
>JAYVGA010000346.1:0-7298 GCA_043772635.1 Chitinophagaceae bacterium | reverse complement strand
AAAACAGACCGCAACAAGCAATGGCTGAAAGTAAGAAGCGAAGATATATTTATAGATAAGTCGGTACAGATTATAAAAAGTATGATACTGCAGGAAGGCCTTGCAAAGAAAAATTAATTTTTCATAGATAAAATTTAAAAAAAACCGCATCATTTAATGATGCGTTTTTTTTGTTCTCATTTTTATAAATTAGGTTGATGGCTATGAATAAGAAATACCAGGTCGTATTTTCCAACTTATTGCACAGTTTACCCGTTTAGAAAGCACTTCATAATAATGTATTTACATAAATATAAAATCCATCTTCCTTACATTTTTTTTAGAAAAACCAAATTATCTACATATAATTCTGTTTGTTGTTTTCGCCCACCCAAAATGCTTATTTCTGCAGAGTCTGCAATCCTGTGTGTTTGCGAAAGGGGTATTTCAATTTTTGTATAATTAAGGGTAGATGATGTTTCATACCAGTTTCCGCTGTCTATAATATCAGTTCCTGAAAAAAGATCAATATGAATTGTTGCTGTATCGCCATTTGTTATGGTTGATTTTATATAGCCTGTTAACGCAGATGGGTGCAGCAAAATGGGAAATTTGTTATTTGCCTTGCTTTGATAAACATTGTTATAAATAAATTGGGCAGCAAAATTTCCATTAGAAACATCGCTGACTTTTTTGATGATATAAGTTTCGTAAGGTGGCACACAGGCCGGGCAGCTATTGGTTTTCCAGCTAAGCAAATTTGGCATATTGTCCCAAAGCTCAAAGTTGCCATTGGGGATAGGAATTACTTGTTTTATTACTCCATCTTTTTTACAACTAAATAAAGTAAGCATAAATAAAAGGCCAATAATTAATTTAAGCGTTTTCATAAAATCTATTTTTAATATTGACAATCATTTTAACTCAACCGTTGCTTAAATAAAGCAGACTCCTGACTTTCACCAGTATTATCGGATACTCTATACTGGTTGCCGGTGAAACGGTAACCGTTAAACCGGGGTATGATGGTCTGGCCGTTCCGGTCTGACCAACAGCAAGAGTATTGAAAAAATAAGAAAAGTCTCGACATCAATATTTAATATCTGTTGGTCAAAAAATATCAGCTTTAGCCTTTAATTTAGTATAAGCTGTTTAAGATAATTTTGCAATTTATTCTTATAAAATACCACCGCTAAAATTTCCCCTACAGATTTAAATACCTTCTTTGCAATAAATAAAAGACCAGCCTCACGAAGAGGCTGGTCACAGTTTTTAGATTAATGTTGGACTTTATTAAATGATAATCATATTGAACGAATGGAAAATTATTAGTATTATACTTTATAAGATATTGGACAATTACTCAAAGGATAATACAATTTTAATTAGCTAAACAATCCACCTTTCTTTAAGGGTCTTGAAGCTTCTCCTACTTTAAATCCGTTATTAAATACTTCAATTTTATAGTTACCGGTATTAAAGTTTGTATTTTGCTTCCAGTCAAAGGATACATTTTGTTTTTTATTTTGAGTATAATCGACATCAAGTTTTTGTGTATAAAATTTTTGCTGACCATCCCTTGTACTGAAAGTACCGGAGCCCAAAGCTTCAACCGCTACAGGAGTACCATCAGGAGCAGTAATGCATACAAAAATTTCTTTTGTACCAGATGAAGCAATCATGTTTTCGTTAAGGTCAAAACTTATTCTTAACTTATCCACTCTTTTTGCGGTACTTGTAATTTTTTCTTTACCACCTTTCTTTTCGTTAATAGGCACAATGCTAAAATTAGAAGCATGAAGCGTAGAACCTACATTAAGTATGTCCTCTTTTTCTTTAATAACTACAGTTGCAGAATCATACTCTTTTCTAACTTTGTCTCTCTCCCTTACTACAGTTTGTTTTTCCTGTGTAAGTTGTATTTTTTCACCCTGTAAAACTTCTATCTGGTTTTTGTAACCTTCCAGATCGCCGTTTAATGAAGCAATAAGTCTTTTTGCTTCGCCAAGTTCTGCAGCAGTTGCATTAGACTTATTAAGCAAGGTTTGAATACGGGTTCTTTTTTCCTGTATTTCCCTGTCTTTAGAAGTAATGGTACTGTCTAATTTAGAGTTGGAAGATTTAAGCATGTCATATCTCATTGCTGCATCTTCAAGCTCTTTTTGCAGTTCATCTCTTTGTGTAGAGGTACTGGCAATCATTGTTTCTTTTTGATCTAATGTTGCTTTTGTATTGTTCTTATCGTAAATGATGTAACCCCAGGTTCCCAAAAGGGCTACCACCAAAGCGCCTGTCAATAGAGTGCGCAAATTACTTTTAGAAGAAGTTTTCTTAGTAAACCCTTCTTGATCAGCTTTTTCAGCCTGTGGAAAATTTTCGAATGCCATGATAAATAGATTTTGTGTGTATTAATAAAAAGTTTGAATCTTTAAATTGCCAGCAAAAAATGTTTTACGGAAATAAGTAAATATTTTTGTTGCTTCCTTTATTCAGGGAGGTATTTTCCAAAACTGTGCCAAAAAATTAAAAAGAACTTTATTATGAGCCCAAAACAGGCTCCCGCAACCCCAAAACTTGAGTTAATCATCTTTGTATGAGTGCAGAAAAAATATTAACCGGCTGGAAACAAAATAAATACAAACCCATATACTGGCTCCAGGGAGAAGAGGAGTATTATATAGATATGCTGATAAATTTTGCGGAGCATGAATTGCTCCCCGAATCTGAAGCTGGTTTTAACTTAACGGTGTTTTATGGTAAAGATGCAGATTGGACAGCCATAATAAACGCATGTAAAAGATATCCCATGTTTGCAGAAAAACAGGTGGTATTGCTAAAAGAAGCACAGCATATGAAGGATATTGAAAAGCTGGAGTCTTATGTAACATCACCGCTTGGCTCTACTATTTTTATTGTGGCATACAAAGGTAAAAGCCTTGATAAAAGAACCAAACTGCATAAAGCTCTGCTGGCCGGTGCAGAAATGTTTAACTCAGAAAAAATTAAAGAATATAAGGTGCAGGAATGGATTGGGGAGCTGGTAAAATCTAAAGGCTATAGTATTAAGCCAAAATGTATAACCCTTTTGGAAGAGCATATTGGTAACGATCTTAGCCGCATTGCCAATGAAATAGACAAACTTTCGCTAAACCTTGCAGGCAAAAAAATTATTGAAGAAAATGATATAGAAAAATACATTGGCATAAGCAAAGAGTATAATGTTTTTGAACTGCAGGATGCTATTGCAAAAAAAGACCTGCTTAAAGCATTAAAGATTATTCAGTATTTTGAAAGCAATCCTAAGGCTGTGCCCATACAAATGGCTTTGCCCGCTTTGTATGCCTTTATAAGTAAAACATATACTGCATTTGGTATGCCCGATACCAGCGACAATACTTTAAAACCCTTGTTTTATTTTAATGTTAATGCCCTGCAGCAGGGAAAATTAATGATGAAAAATTATGGCTACCCGGGAGTAGAACGTTTACTGCTGTTACTACACCATTACAATTTAAAAAGTGTTGGGGTGGGAGATAGTGGCACTGCGGGCCCATTGCTCATGAGGGAAATGGTGGCTAAGATGATGTTATAGAATGGTGAAAGGTCAATGGTCAAAGGTCAATAAGTTTATAGACAGCTTTTAAAAAATAACCCATTGCCCATTGCCTATTGCCTATTGCCCATTTTAAAACTTTCCATGGCCTTCAATTTATCTTTTGCCAGTTGATTTTTTAATTCATCCAGCCCATTAAATTTTACTTCGGTTCTTAAATGTTTTATAAGGGTAACCTGTAGTTTGCGGCCGTAAATCATCTCATCAAAATCAAAAATATTTACCTCTATCATTCTTTTGCTCCCATCCACGGTGGGCCTCAGGCCAATATTCATCATGCCTTTGTAAATATTTTTTTTGCCGTGCAAAATAACTTCTACCGCATAAACTCCGTTTGCAGGCACAAGTTTTTGTTCATTCTCTATAGTTAAGTTGGCAGTAGGATACCCAATGGTACGCCCCATCTGATTGCCTTTTACTACCGTACCACTAAAAAAATAGGGATACCCCAGGTATGCAGTTGCAGTATCCACATCGGCCTGCAGCAAAGCTGTTCTTATCTTAGTACTGCTGATGGTGATATTTTGTAAAACATGCTCCGGAATTTCTTTTACCCTGTAATTATATTTGCCGGCTTCGTCTTCCAGTAAATGATAATCGCCCTCCCTGTTGTTACCAAACCGGTGGTCGTAACCAATAATAATCGTATGCGGATGAAATTTTTCTACTAAAAATTCTTTTATATAAGAAGCGGCAGACTGCTCTGCAAAACTTTTATTAAAAGGAACTACTACTATATGTTCAATGCCAAAATGGTGCAACAGTTCATATTTTTCTTCGGGCGTATTTAAAAGCTGGATGCTTCCCCCGCCTGCTTTTGAGCCATCTTCCCTGCTGTGGCTTTGCAAAGTATTTACAACCTGTTTAGGGTGCGGAAAAAATGTAATGAGTACTGCGGTGCCATTAATTTCCCTGGCTTCCTGCAACAATTGCTCTATAATTTGCTGATGCCCCTGGTGCACGCCATCAAATGTACCAATAGTAATTACGGCATTTTTAAATACTGGCAGTTGATGGATGTTGTTATAAACCTTCATATAAAACAGGCTGCAAATCTAATTGATAATTTCTATAATCATTTGTAATTTGCGCACTCGTAAATGGGTTGAAAAAGTTTAAGAGGTTTCAAAGGTTTAAAAGGTTTAAAAAGTTCAGGAGGTTAAATAGTTCAAATGGTTAATGGTTGACAAATATCAATATATTTAGATAAAAGAGGAACTGCTTTTAAGTCTTCAAAAAACGGGATATAAAAATGGAGAAACGATAAAGGAAAACAAAAGCGTATTAAAACAACAGGATAATTTAAAAAAACAAAATGTCATTATATTCCAAAAGAGGTGTTTCTGCACAAAAAGAAGAAGTACATGAAGCCGTAAAAAATTTAGACCAGGGTTTATATCCCCATGCATTTTGCAAAATTTATCCCGATTACCTCGGTGGCAATGATAATTTTGTTAACGTAATGCATGCAGATGGTGCAGGGACTAAAAGTATTCTTGCTTACCTGTACTGGAAAGAAACCGGCGATATATCTGTATGGAGAGATATTGCTCAGGATGCAGTGGTAATGAACCTTGATGACCTGCTTTGTGTGGGCATTTATGATAATATTGTTTTTAATTCTACCATAGACCGTAATAAAAATGCCATACCAGGAGCTGTGCTGGAGCAGGTGATAAATGGCACACAGGATTTTTTTGATGGCCTCAAACAATTTGGAGTAAACATTCATTTTCTTGGTGGCGAAACTGCAGATGTAGGTGATGTGGTGAGGACAGTAGCTGTAAATGGCACCATGACCTGCCGCTGGCCGAAAAGCAAAATTATAAGCAATGAAAAAATAGAGGCCGGTGATGTAATTGTAGGTTTTGCAAGTTATGGCCAGGCAACATACGAAACGGATTATAACAGTGGTATTGGCAGTAACGGACTCACATCTGCCCGGCACGATGCACTGGATAAATACTATGCTCAGCATTTTAAAGAGAGTTACGATAATAACCTGCCTGAAGAAGTAGTATATATTGGAAAAAACAGGCTCACCAACAGTTACGATGTAGTAAGCGGTAACGAAAACATAGGCACAAATATTGGAAAACTTATTCTCAGCCCCACCCGTACTTATGCCCCGGTATTAAAACAGTTGTTAGAAAATCATTTTTCAAAAATTCATGGTCTTATACATTGCAGCGGCGGCGGGCAAACCAAGTGTATGAAATATTTACCCGGCAACTTCAGGATAATTAAGGATAACCTGTTTGAGGCACCTCCTGTGTTTGACTTACTGCAGCAAAGCAGTGGCAGCAGTTTAAAAGAAATGTTTGAAGTGTTTAACATGGGATGCAGGCTGGAAGTTTATTGCAAACCGGCAGATGCGCCTTTGATGATTGCCGCCGCCCAATCTTTTAATATAGATGCACAAATAATTGGCAGGGTAGAAGCAGCCGTTAAAAAAGAATTGCTCATAAAATATAAGGGAGAAGAGATACACTATTAAAAATAACAGGATCTGTATTTACTTTTATTATTAGCCGGTAAGACGGTAAGGCGTTTTATTTGAATTTAAATTACTTGCCGCCTCACCGTCTTACCAGCTTGCCCCGCTTTTTTGCGGGGGCAAATAATTTTTAAAGCGAAGCTTTCTTTGTGGCAGTTTCGTTGCATTTTCTTTCTTTCAGCAAAAATTATTGCAACTGCCGCTTATACAACTGCACCGTATTTTCCAACCCAAGATAAAGTGCATCGCATACCAATGCATGGCCAATAGAAACTTCCAGCAGACCTTTAATATTTTTAGAAAAATAAGAAAGGTTATTCATGTCAAGATCATGGCCGGCATTAATGCCAAGGTCATTTTCGTAAGCAATATTTGCTGCATGTATGTATGGAGCAATTGCTGCAGCATGATTGCCCTTTGCATATTCCGATGCAAACATTTCTGTGTACAGTTCTATCCTGTGTGTGCCGGTGGCTTTGGCGGCTTCTACCATTTCTGCAACTGGATCTACAAAAATAGAAACACGGATGCCTGCATTATTGAACACCCCAATAATATTTTTTAAATATGCGGCATGTTCAATGGTGTTCCATCCATGATTGCTGGTAATCTGCCCCAGTGCATCCGGCACCAGGGTAACCTGTGCAGGTTCAGTAGCCAGCACCAGTTGCACAAACTTATCTTCTGTACAATTGCCTTCAATATTGAGTTCGGTTTTAATTATTTTCTTCAGATCAAATACATCATTGTAGCGGATATGCCGTTCATCCGGTCTTGGATGCACAGTAATGCCATCTGCGCCAAAGCGCTCAATATCCAGCGCTGTTTTTACAAGGTCAGGGTTATTGCCACCCCGGCTGTTCCGCAAAGTGGCGATCTTGTTTACGTTAACAGATAGTTTAGTCATGACTCAAAAATTAAGGGAACAAAGTTAATCGTCTGAACGGGGATTTGGACGGATGATTGTGATTTTATGGATTTTTAATGACGGTTGCAAGCTGTTGGAGCAGTTTCAATGAATTATTATGGGAGATTATAAATGGATTAAAATATACCATACCGCCCCTTTTCCCGAATTCGTTTGGAAGAAAAGAGGGGAATCGGAGGCTATATTTTGGAGTAAATAATTATTGTAAATTTGATAAAAGCATTTCATATGAAATCAAAGCAGGAAATCAAAGAAGAATTACACCGGTTAATCGACATCAT
>JAYVGA010000345.1:0-7586 GCA_043772635.1 Chitinophagaceae bacterium | reverse complement strand
TAAAATCTACCAATGGTGATACGCACCTTGGAGGTGATGATTTTGATAAAGTAATTATGGATTGGCTGGCAGATGAGTTTAAGGCAGATGAAGCCATTGATTTGCGTAAAGACCCAATGGCACTTCAGCGTTTGAAAGAAGCTTCAGAAAAAGCAAAAGTAGAATTATCATCTTCTTCAGAAACAGAAATAAACCTGCCTTATGTAACAGCGGTAGATGGAGTGCCAAAGCATCTGGTAAAAAAATTAACCCGTGCAAAGTTTGAAGCACTGGCCGATAAATTATTTAAACGTTGTTTAAAACCCTGCGAAGTTGCATTAAAAGATGCAGGTCTCAGCACTTCTCAAATAGATGAAGTGATACTGGTAGGAGGGAGTACACGTATTCCTAAAGTACAGGAAATAGTAGAAAAATTCTTTGGCAAAAAACCAAACAAAGGTGTAAATCCCGATGAGGTTGTAGCAGTAGGTGCTGCTATACAGGGCGGTGTTTTAACCGGCGAAATTAAAGATGTATTGTTGCTGGATGTTACTCCGCTTGGCCTGGGTATTGAAACAATGGGTGGCGTTATGACAAGGTTGATAGACAGTAACACAACCATTCCTACAAAAAAATCTGAAACATTCAGTACAGCCAGCGATAACCAGCCCGGCGTTCAGATACATGTATTGCAGGGTGAAAGGCCAATGGCTTCCCAAAACAAAAGCCTGGGTATGTTTAACCTGGATGGTATTCCTCCGGCACCACGTGGAGTGCCGCAGGTAGAAGTAATTTTTGATATTGATGCCAATGGTATTTTGCATGTAACAGCTAAAGATAAAGGCACCGGTAAAGAACAAAAAATTCGCATAGAAGCAGGTAGTGGTTTAAGCCCCGAAGAAATTGAAAAAATGAAAAATGAAGCTAAAGCAAATGAAGCTTCTGATAAAGTGGAAAGAGAAAAAGTAGATAAGATAAACCAGGCAGACAGTCTTATATTCACTACAGAAAAACAATTAAAGGAATATGGCGATAAAATTCCTGCGGATAAGAAAGCTGCTATAGAAACTGGTTTGGAACAATTAAAAGCAGCGCACAAGGCGCAGGATGTAGCGCAGATAGATACTGCAAGTGCAGCTTTAAATGCAGCCTGGACAGCCGCAAGCGAAGACATGTATAAAGCTACACAGGACACAGCACCTCAGCAGCCCACCGATGGTGAAGCAGGTGCTCAGCCACAGGATGCAAATGCAGCAGGCAGTGAGAATGTAACAGATGCTGAGTTTGAAGAAGTGAAATAATAAATGTGCAAATATGCAAATGAATACAGCCGCCCCGCTTTTTTCGGGGTGGCTTTTATTTTTAACCCACATAATAAGTTTACGAGATCTTCGTTTACCCCATAACTCTGAACTTAAACCAAGCACTTATTATGAGACTTATGAAAAACTTCGTAGCCATTATGGCTGTAATTGTATTATTAATTTCCTGTTCACGTTCTGTAGCAGTTCAGCAGGCAGCAAACCATCATTACAGAGGTTGTAGACCTATACGTTAGTAGTATTTTCCTTTTTTTTTAATATTAATTTGTTGCAATTTTTACAGCAATAGCTGTAGGTAAACTATTGCCCATCATTGCTTCATCTTTAATAAATACCATTTACTGGTATTGATTTTGCGATATAGCAGTGGAAATCCTGCAGCATATCTTTTTAATATTAAAAAAAATTATGGAAAAAATTAAAAACTTATTTATTGTGTTATTCCTGCTAATGGGTCTTGCCCAGTGCAAACCCAAAGCTGAAACAAAGGTGGCTGTAGCCAATACATCTACTGCAGAATTATCTAAAGCAGATATTACCAATATTACCAACAGGGAAATAGCCAGCTGGCAATTTGCCAAAACAAAACAGCTGGATAAATTAAAAGAACTGCTGGCAGAAGACTACCAGGCCTTTTTTGGACAAATCATCATGAACAAAAATGAAGTCCTGCAGTCTTTTCAAAAAAGTAATATCACTGCTTACCGTTTATCCAATATCAGGGTAAAAAAAATAGCAGATAATACAGCAGTTATTTATTATGAAGCACTGCAAAATGCTACAGACCCCGATGGCGACCGGTGGGTTCCTGAAATTGCGGCATCTAATGTTTATGTAAAACGGGCCAATACCTGGTACGCCGTTTTTTATCATGAAACCGCTATTACACGGTAAAGCTGGGGAATAATATACACAAACTTATCGCACTTAAAATAAAAATGCCCTGCTATTGCAGGGCATTTTTATTAAAATATCTTTTTCTATACATCACATAAGATCCAGGGCCAAAGCAAACAGGGTAACATTAAAAGGAAGTATCATGGAGCAGTAGCCACCCGCAACACTATATACAACAAAAAAAAGTGCCACAGAAAGTAAAAATAAAATCCAGTAAAGGCCGGTTCGTTTTTTAGTAGTTGTCATATCTTAAGTAATTTTTGCAAATATAGGGTACAGGCACTAAACCGCTTAAAAATTTTAAAACTAAAAACTTTTTAAAAATATAAACTCCCTATTTGTAAATTGCGTACCAAATACAAGTGCATGGTCATAAATTTTTATGTAGGTTTCAGGTCGGAGTATAACCAGTCAATTACCATTAAGATAGTTATAGGCGAAAAAGCTATAGAGCTACCCTTACATTATTTAAACGAATCTTACTGGCATGCCACAATAAAAACTGCCGCCATTGATATTGCTGATGAGTTTGAGTACAGCTACATTTACCGGGATGCCAACAGCGGAGATCAAAAAGAATTTTGTAAAAACACGCTTGTAAACATAAAAAAATTAGATGCAAAAAAATTAGACATTACAGATGAGTGGAAGCAGGAAGAGATATATCCTGATGTATTTGCTTCCAGGCCCTTTGCCACAGTGCTTAACCAGGTAAAAGAAAAAATAAAGGTATCCGGTACAAAAAATCCTACGCATATATTTAAGGTAAAAGCACCGGCATTGGCAGCAGGAAAGCTTGTATGCATTACAGGTAATAATAAAAAATTAAAGAATTGGGATACGGAAAAGCCATTGCTCATGGAGCATAAAAAAAATCACTGGCTGATAAAACTCAATCTTTCCAAAGAAAATTTTCCCGTAGAGTATAAGCTGGGTATTTATGATATACATACACAACAAATGTTTTTTGAAGCGGGCGGTAACAGGATACTTCCTGCAGTAGCTGAAAAGGAAACTCTCAGCATCCTTCATCACACAATAGATACTTCCGGCCATTTATGGAAAGGTACCGGCGTAAACATACCGGTATCATCTCTCCGGTCTCAAAAAAGCTGGGGCGTGGGCGATTTTACCGATCTTAATTTGCTTACCGATATTTCAAAAGCCACCGGTATAAAGCTTATACAGTTGTTGCCCATAAACGATACCACATCTACCCATACTAATAAAGATTCTTATCCCTACTCAGCAGTATCTGCCTTTGCACTGCACCCTGTTTATTTAAATGTTCAAAAACTGGCTACAGCATTAGCACTTACCTTTCCCGATGAAATGTTGCAACAGGTAAAGGAACTGAACGCAAAAAAATCTCTGTATTACGAAGAAGTATTAAAGATAAAAAATGAAGCCATCCGCCAATTATATCAAAAAGATAAAGATGATTTTAAAAACGATTTAGACTGGTTTGGTTTTTTTGATTTAAACAGGCATTGGCTGGTGCCCTATGCGGCATACTGCTACCTCAGGGATAAAAACAACACAGCAGATTATAACACCTGGGGCCCTTACGAAACCTTTAATGAAGAAGCCATACAGGAGCTGGTGAGCCCCGAAAATGAATTTTATGATGAAGTGGCTATTCATTATTTTACCCAGTACCACCTGCACCTGCAGTTAAAAGATGCAGTAGATTATGCACACAAATCCGGTATCATTATAAAAGGCGATCTTCCTATTGGAGTGGGCCGCTATGGCGCCGATGCCTGGATGTACCGTAATTTATTTCAGATGGATATGCAGGCTGGTGCACCGCCTGATGCTTTTGCCACCAAGGGCCAAAACTGGAGTTTCCCTACTTACAACTGGCAAAAAATGGCCGAAGATAATTATGCCTGGTGGCGCCAGCGCATGGAGCACATGAGCAATTATTTTGATGCTATTCGCATAGATCATGTGCTGGGCTTTTTTCGCATATGGAGTATTCCTATGAATGCCATTGAAGGCATTCTGGGGAAGTTTGTTCCGGCATGGCCATTAAACCCATCAGATTTCAGCGATGCTGGCATTCATTTTAACGAAGATCGTTTTTGCAAACCTTACATTACCGAGCAGTTGCTGCACGATTGGTTTGGCGATAATGCAGGCATAGTAAAAGATATTTTTTTAAGCAATTACAGCTTTAAAGAAGAGCTGGATACCCAAAGAAAAATAGCAGCTTATTTTGATACTAATCCCCAGCATTATTACCTGCAGCAGGGTTTGTTTGATTTACTCAGCAATATTATTACCATCAGGGATGATGAGCGGGAGCAGCATTATCATTTCAGGATAAACATGCATGCAACAGACTCGTATAAAAATTTACCGTATAACGATCAGCAGGTGCTTAGCCGTTTATTTGACCAATACTTTTTTAACAAGCAAAATACATTGTGGGAAGAAGAAGGTATAAAAAAATTAAAGGCTTTAAAAAACAGTACCGATATGCTCATCTGTGCCGAAGACCTGGGTATGGTGCCGCAAATGGTAGAAGGTGTACTGGCAAACCTGCAGATGCTGGCCCTTGAAGTGCAGCGCATGCCCAAAAAAATAACCGAACTCTTTTCCAATCCTTATCACTCACCTTATCTAAGTGTGGTTACTCCATCTACACACGATATGGCCACCGTAAGAGAGTGGTGGGAAGAAGATAAAAAAACCATACAGCAATTCTATAATCATCAGCTGGGCCATTATGGCGATGCACCATTTTTTGCAGAGCCATGGTTGTGCAGGGATGTATTGCAGCAGCACCTTAACTCCCCGGCCATGTGGGCGGTATTTTTATTGCAGGATCTGCTGGCCATGGATGATAGCCTGCGCATACAAAACCCCAAAGAAGAAAGAATAAATAACCCGGCAGATCCTAACCATTACTGGAACTACCGCATGCACATTACCCTGGAGCATATACTGGAACAGGAGGGTTATATCGTAACATTAAAAACTATGATACAGGATAGCGGGAGATAATTTTTTTATGAGCCCGGCAATATTTCTTTATTGGGCTTCAGTGGCCTCACTCTTGTACATGATAACTTTATTGAGCTTTTACCTTAGCGTATTATGCTGAAGAAAATTTACTACAAGTTGCACAACCATTAAAAACGATATTATGAAATTATAAGTGCCCTCACAAAAAATATGTCAAATATTTTTCTGGTAACTTCATCTTCATTTTAATACCTAAATAATTTACACACTTTAAATCTAAGTTCCCTTTACCCGGAATGCTTCGGAGCAACGGGGACAGGGCCCCAAGTCGCATATGAAACTCTCTTACAAAACATATAACCTTCCTTTCACCCATCCCTTCACCATTTCCAAAGGAACCAAAACACATCAGCCCACATTAATTGTAGCGCTGGAGTTTATGGGTATTACCGGTTACGGCGAAGCGCCTGCTATCAGCTATTACAATATACCCGTAGAAAAAATGGTGGAAGACCTGGAACAAAAAAAAACATTTGTAGAAAAATTTGCCTTCAGCGATCCAGAGCGTTACTGGCATTACCTGCATCACCTGTTTCCTCAAAATCCATTTTTGGTTTGTGCACTGGATATGGCCGGCTGGGATTTATATGGCAAATTAAAACGCAAACAATTGCATGAACTCTGGGGTTTGGATACCGGCAAAGCACCGCACACCGATTTTACCATTGGTATAGACAGTATAGAAAACATGGTAAAAAAAATAAAAGAAAAACCATGGCCTGTTTATAAAATTAAAGTAGGGGTGCACAATGATATTGAAATGGTAACAGCATTGCGCCAGCATACCGATGCCATTTTTAGGGTAGATGCCAATGCAGGCTGGACGCTGGAAGAAGCCCTGCAAAAGATTCCTTTGTTAAAAAACCTGGGTGTAGAGTTTGTAGAGCAGCCCCTGGCAAAAGATAATTGGGATGAAATGAAAATATTATATGCACAATCGCAGCTTCCTTTATTTGCCGATGAATCCTGTGTAACCGAAAGCGATGTGCAAAAATGCCAGCATCATTTTCATGGCATTAATATTAAACTTACCAAGTGCAGCGGTATTACACCTGCCCGCCGCATGATAACCAAAGCCAGGGAATTAAATATGCAGATAATGGTGGGTTGTATGAATGAAAGCAGCGTGGGTACTGCAGCCATTGCACAACTGGCGCCCCTGCTGGATTATGTAGATATGGATGGCCCGCTTTTACTGGCAGAAGATACAGCAAAAGGCGTAAGTTTTGATGCTGGTAAAATTATTTATACTCAAGGTTATGGTTTGGGCCTCCAACCCGAACCCGGTCTGACGGCCTCCGTCTGACCGCCAAAACGGAAGCAGCTTCCATCCAAATCTCTGAAACACCAGAAAAATAAATTTGGCCATAAAACCATTCGTTCCTTTCTTTGCATAACAAATGAAACAAATCGTTCACATACATCATCATTCATTACTCAACGGGTAAGCGTGCTGATTTGTATGTAACTAAACATAACTTCAAAAAGGGCTTACTGAAAAGTGAGCCCTTTTTGTATTTTGGATAGAAAGGATTTGTAAAGAATAGCTGTAGATTTTTAATAACGGCGAATTGTGTAAATGTTGAATAAAGAAAAACTGCTTAGTATCTTAGTACAAAAGCTTATTTAATAATTAAATGCCCGGCCTCCTTTAAAACTGAATCATTTCCTTTGCCCTTCTCATTTAGTAGAAGGCAACCGCAAGGTTGGGAGCGTAAGCTCGGAAGGGCGGATGAGGTGGAGAGGGAACTAGGGTGAGGGAATAAATCATGTTAAAAATTGCAATTCAAAAATCGGGGAGGCTCTACGAAGAATCTGTAAAGCTGCTTAAAGAATGTGGCATTCAGCTAAACAACGGCAACAAACAATTAAAAACAGTGGCAGAAAATTTTCCGCTGGAAGTATATTTTTTAAGAGACGATGATATTCCCCAGTACGTTTTTGATGGCGTTGCAGATATTGGTATCGTAGGCGAAAATGTACTGCTCGAAAAAAACAAAGACATTGATTTGGTTTACCGCCTGGGTTTTGGAAAATGTAAACTCAGCATTGCTGTACCCAAAAGCATGCAGTACAAATCTATTGATGATTTAAAGGGATTAAAAATAGCTACTACTTATTCAAACATCCTGCAAAAATATTTGAACGAAAACAATAGTGATGCAGAGATACATGAGATAAGTGGTTCTGTTGAAATAGCGCCTGGCATTGGGCTGGCAGATGCCATCTGCGATTTGGTAAGCAGCGGCAGCACTCTTTTTACCAATGGATTAAAAGAAGTGGAAGTAATATTAAAATCAGAAGCTGTACTGGCTGCCAATAAAAATCTTTCTGAAGAAAATACAGCTTTGCTTG
>JAYVGA010000344.1:0-2808 GCA_043772635.1 Chitinophagaceae bacterium | reverse complement strand
CTTCTTTTGGCGGAGGATTTACATGGGGTGCTACCTGGATTAAGTGGGCTTACGATACAAAATAATTTAATATAGCATGATAGTTGAGCAATGGAAGTTAACAGTCTTCGTTAATGCATAAATATTAAGAGTACAATATCATAAAACCACTATGCTTAAATTTTTACAAATTGTTTGTGTAGCCACTTTTATTTCTTTGCCGGGCCAGGCACAGTTTACCCGCTATATTATTAAACTAAAAAATAAAAGCAACAATAGTTTTTCTATTAATGATCCCACACAATACCTTAGCGCAAGGGCTATAGAGCACAGGATAAGATACAATATAGCCATAGACAGTACCGATCTTCCGGTAACCGCCAGCTACCTGGATAGTATTCGTTTAGCCGGAGCTGTTACCATACTCAATACTTCTAAATGGCTGAACCAGGTAGCCATTCAAACTAGTGATGCGGCTGCTTTGATTAAGATAAATAATTTCTCTTTTGTAATAAGCAGCATGGGTGCAGCAGCTTTGCAAAATAGCAATACAGTTGATAAGTTTGCTTCTATAAAAGAACCCGGCGTTTCGCAAAATTCTTTTTACAATGCCCCGGCACAAAACCTTACGGGTTATTATAATTATGGCAAATCAAACGGTCAGGTAAAAATTCACCAGGGAGATTTTTTGCACAACCACGGATTTCGTGGGCAGGGCATGCAATTGGCAATGCTGGATGCAGGATTTTATCATTATTTAACGCTGCCCACTTTTGACAGTTTGCGCATGAACAACCAGGTGCTGGGCACCTGGGATTTTGTAGAAAATAATGCAAGTGTAGATGAAGATGATACGCATGGCATGTATTGTCTGAGCACCATGGCTGCCAATATTCCCAACAGCTTTGTAGGCACTGCTCCCAAGGCTTCTTTTTATTTATTCCGTACCGAAGATGTTGCCACAGAATACCCAATTGAAGAACAGAATTATGCAGCAGGATTAGAAAGGGCCGACAGCCTGGGTGTGGAGATAAGCAGTACTTCGCTGGGTTATTATACATTTGACAATGCTACTTTAGATTATACCTATGCCGATATGAATGGCAACACAACCATTAGTGCAAGAGCAGCAGATATGGCGGCCAGAAAAGGAATGCTGCTGATAGTTGCGGCTGGTAATACAGGAGCAAGTTCATGGCATTATATTATTACGCCTGCTGATGCCGATAGTGTACTGGCTGAGGGTGCTGTTGATACATTAGGAAATATAGGATCTTTTAGCAGTTACGGCCCCAGCAGCGATGGGCAGATAAAACCGGGAGTGGCCGCAGTTGGGGTGACTACAGTAGTAGCCAATTCCAGTACAGGATTACCATTCTATTTAAATGGCACTTCGCTTGCCTGCCCCAATATGGCGGGCCTTGCCACCTGCTTATGGCAGGCATTTCCCGAAGAAAATAACATGGGTATCATTAGTGCTTTGCAGCAATCGGCTCATAAAGCCAGCAGCCCGGACGACAGGGTGGGTTACGGAATACCGGATATGAAAAAAGCATTTGTTATTTTATTAAAAAGATTTTATAGCCAGCAGATAAAACTGGCTGGTTGCAATACCACCATTAACTGGACTGCCAAAAACAGCAGTGATATGAATTTTGTTGTGGAAAGAAAATTGCCCACCGATGCAGATTATGTGGCCATTCATGCTGCAAGCGGAACGGGTGCATTTGCCAATGGCCAGTTTAGTTTTTCGGATGACCTTTCTGCATTGCCCACACCCATCAATATTAACTACCGCATAAAAATGAATATAGATACCGATACCAGTTTTTATTTTAATGCAGTTAACATCAATCATGCTAACCCTTGTTTTACTTATACTTTTACAGGCAATGGCAACTGGAGCCAGGCTGCAAACTGGGTATCAGGTATAATTCCTCCTGCTGTGCTTCCTGCCGGCAGTACCATCCTCATTAATCCTGCTGCCAATGATGAATGCATTCTTGATATAAGCCAGCAAATAATGCCCGGTGGATATTTTACAGTAAGCCCCGGAAAAAAATTACTCATTCCCGGAAACCTTCTTATTCAATAATGCTTTTTTTAAAAACCGCTACAAATAATGTATCGGCCTGTTGATGGTAACCTTTAAGATATTTGATCTGCAGTAGTTCAAGAGAAAATTCTTTTTGCAGAAAAGCTACTACTTCTTCATTTTCTTTTTTAAACACAGAGCAGGTGATGTAAAAAAACAATCCTCCTGCCTGTAAATGTTGGAGTGCATTGCTGCTTATTTTTTTTTGCAGTACAGCAAAGTCTTTAATTTTTTCTTTTTTAAAATAAGCCAGTTGCTCGGGTGTGCGGCTCCAGGTGCCGCTGCCCGTGCAGGGTGCATCGCAGATGATGATGGAGAATAAATCATTAAAATCTTCCCCCGTTTTTTTGCTGAGGTCTGCGGTAAAACTATGGCAGATTTCTACCCTTGCCTGTTGTAATCTTTTTTGCAGATTAACCAGAATATTTTCACGAATATCCGATACGGTTAGTTTTATTTTTCCCGAAAGTTTATCATACAATAAAATTGATTTTCCACCACTGGCAGCACAGCAATCCCATACGGCTATTTTTTCTTTACCCTCTGCAAAAATATTTTCTTTATCCAGCCAGTTAAATACCTGCTGAGAATTTATATCCTGCACCACTGCTTCTTTGTTGATGGCTAACACAGCCTCCAGCTTTGTACTGTTCTGCAGAATAACGCAGTCATCTAATGCAACTGAATAATCAATACCTGCATCGGCTAATTTAGAAAAAACAGTTTGCTTTTTT
>JAYVGA010000343.1:0-9004 GCA_043772635.1 Chitinophagaceae bacterium | reverse complement strand
GAACCCGCCGGGCAAAACCCGCCGGATGGAGCAATCATTAATTATTATTTAAGTAACGATGTACAAAATATAACATTGGAAATAAGGGATGCAACAAATAATTTAATCAGGAAATACAGCAACCGGGATACGATGTATAAAATTCCTGAAGGCAATGTTCCGCCATACTGGATACGGCCACATCAAATACTTTCATCCAAAAAAGGATCACAGCGTTTTACATGGGATATGCATTATACGCCATTAAATGAAACAGCTACTTATCCCATTGCAGCCACCTATATGAACACTGCGCCGGAGCCCACATCGCCCTGGGTAATGCCGGGAGATTATACAATAAAAATAATTGCAGATGGGCAGGCATTTACTCAAACATTAAAAGTAAAAATAGACCCCAGGGTAAAACTTACAAATGCTGATTTGCAAAAGCAACACGACCTGTCTCTGCAATGTTATGAAGGAAAAATAAAATGTACTGACCTCATTAATGACATTAAAACTTTTCGGTTACAGTTGCAATCCAGATTAAAAAATGCAACTGCTGCAGATGCAGAAAAATTTGCAGCAATGGATAATGATGCGGCCCTGCTGCAAAGTTCAAAAGCAGGAAGTGCAGAACCTGGTTTTAGTAATTTAAAAAATTCATTTGCCGGCATATTAAATATTTTGCAGGAGGCAGATATGCCGCCAACATCGCAGGCCATTGCAGCATTAGCAACCACACAAAAACAATTGCAATCTCTAATTATAAAATGGAATATGCTGAAAGGCAAATTATAGTATGGTGGTTTCGTTGTTGAAATATTCTTAAAATAAATGCCGCAGGTTCACCACTTAAATCTGCGGCTATTTTTAAACGGCTTCTAAGCCATTAAAACCACCTCCGCCTGCTTATTATATTTATTCCTGTACTCCACCGGTGTTAAGCCGGTAATTTTTTTAAACACTGTTCTAAAAGCTTTGGTATCAGTATAACCCACATCAAACATAACTTCATTAATATTTTTACGGCTGCTTTCAAAACTCCTTTTAGCGGCTTCAATTTTTACACGTTGCATGTATTCTATTACGGTGTTATGGGTAGCTTTTTTAAACCGCCGTTCAAAACTTCTTCTGCCAATGGCAAATTTATCTGCCAGGTTATCTACCGTAATTTTATCAGGATAATTTTCTTCAATAAATTCCTGCGCTAGCTTTATTTCTCCATCCTCATGTTCTTTTTGCCCCTGGAACATCATAAAAGCATTCTGGCTGTTGCGGTCTATTTCTATTGCAAAAAATTTAGAAGCCAAAATAGCAATATCTCTGTTGGTATATTTTTCTACCAGGTACAATAATAAATTCCAGTAGCTGTTGGCACCGCCGCTGCTGTATAAACCATTCTCTTCGGTAATAATGCTGCCATCTACCAGCTCTACGTCAGGAAACATATTTCTGAATTCATTGGCAAACAACCAGTGGGTACTGCACTGTTTGCCACTCAGCAATCCTGTGGCGGCCAGTAAAAAAGCGCCCACGCAAAGCGATGCTACTTCTGCCCCTTTTTTATATTGTTCCTGTATCCACGGTATCATTGCCGCATTAAGCTCCACCGCTTTTTTTATATCGCCGCTTAATGCAGGTATAAAAATAAGATCCGTTTTTTTAACATCTTTCAGCAACACATCTGCATGTACAGAAAACAAACTGTTATCTAATTTAACCTCTGGCGTGGCTGCTACTAAATGCACATCAAATAACGGCGATTTGCCTTCTGATTGTAAAAATTGATTTACGGCATTAAACATATAGCGTGGGTCGGCTATGGCTTCTATTACAGAAGATTGAGGAACTAATATAGATACATGCTTCATTATAAAATAATTTTAGTAAACAAATGTAGAAATACTTTCTGTCGCAATCAACCCTTTTAAATGTCGTTTTTGCACATTTTAATTTTCAGTTGATGAAAGTATGTTTGTATTGAATTATCATTCAAAAAAAATGAGATGATATGCAGGTAAAACTTAAAAGGATGATTGAAGTTTTTAAAACAAATATTAATTGTGCTGATAAGGCAAAGCAGCTGGTGGAGCAGATACATCAAAATTTCGGATTCTATCGTGCAAATTTTGACCTTAATGATTGCGACAGGATACTTCGTATAGCAAGTAATAGAAGTATTGAGGTTGATAATTTTATAGAATGGTTAGAAAACTTTGATTGCAACGCAGAAATTTTAAACGGATAATTAAAAATGATACCATCATCATAAAATAACTAATATAAAAGCTATGACACAAATAAATTCTTACTTAACTTTCAATGGCAATTGCCGGGAAGCCATGACATTTTACAAAAACTGCCTGGGTGGTGAACTGAATTTTAAAACTGTAGGCGAATCCCCGCTGGCAGATGAAATGCCTGCGCCAATGAAAGATTGCATTTTGCATGCTACTTTAACCAATGGTGCTTTAATTATTATGGCATCGGATATGGTGGGAGAAAAAGGATTAATAAAAGGTACTGCAGTTTCTTTAATGCTCGATTGCAGCAGTGAAGCCGAGATTATTAATTTTTATGAAAAACTTGCTGATGGCGGAGTACCGGCACACCCCCTGGAAACTTCATTTTGGGGTGCATTATTTGGCGACCTCACAGATAAGTTTGGCAACCAATGGTTATTGCATTTTGATAAAAATAAAAATTAAACCGCTATGTCGTTTCAGGCCTACATTGATAATATAAAAACCAAAACAGGTAAAACACCTGAAGATTTTAAAAAGCTGGCTGATAAAAAAGGCCTTCTTAAACCTGGCGTAAAAGCCGGCGAAATAATTGCCTGGTTAAAAAAAGATTTTGATTTAGGGCATGGGCATGCCATGGCTATATATGCAACCTTTAAAGGAAAGAAAGAATAATTTTTTAGCAATAAGTATTTAGTTCTTAGATGAATGATGGTAGCGGCCTCGAATAAAAAGTGCTAGAAATTTATAACATAAGCCGTTAAAAAATCAAGGCTGTTTGAGCCAGTGTAAACTGCAAAGTATTTTACTCTTGCGGCGAGTTCCTTGATTTTAGGCTTATGTTATAAATTTCAGCCTTTTTATTCGCAGCCTTGATTTTTTTTGTTACTTTTTTTTATCAAGAAAAAAAAGTAAATAAAGACCAAGCTTATAGCAGGCTGTTTCGAATTAAATACTTAGCCCTGATTTTTTTATATTTATAAAACTAAAAAACAATAAAATGAAAGCAACAAAAATTATTTATTGGATAACCACTACGCTTATTTTTTTATTTGAAGGCATAATGCCTGCATTATTTTCACAAAAAAAAGAATCTATAGAAGGCTTTACCCATTTAGGCTATCCTGTTTACTTTGCTACTGTACTTACTGTTTTTAAAGTGCTGGGGGCATTGGCTTTAATAATACCTAAAGTACCCGGCCGTGTAAAAGAATGGGCTTATGCAGGTTTTGCATTTGATTTTATCTGTGCAAGTGTAAGTTACATCATGGTGGATGGGTTTGGATTTTTTGCTATATTTCCTTTAATTGTGCTGGCTGTTTTAATAGTTTCATATATCTGTTATCATAAAATGATGGATAATAAAGAAGTTGCTTTTTTAAGGGCTTAAAAAATAAAATCATCAATAAAACATAACGGCAATTATTCTTAACACGACTATAAAAACACTTAATCATGAACAACAATCTTCACCCCTGCTTATGGTATGATGGCAATGCCAAAGCTGCTGCAGATTTTTACTGCACACTTTTTCCCAATTCAAAAATTACAACAGATACCCCGATGGTAGTAAATTTTGAACTAAGCGGACAAAAATTTATGGGCCTTAACGGCGGCCCCAATTTTAAATTCAATCCTGCTGTTTCATTTATGGTAACCTGCGAAGCCGATGATGAAATAAATGAATTGTGGAAACAACTTTCCGACGGTGGTATGGTAATGATGGCGCTTGATAAATACGATTGGAGTGAGCGCTATGGTTTTGTGCAGGACAGGTTTGGCATGGCCTGGCAAATTATAAAAGCAAAGTACAGCGATGTAAATCAAAAAATAACACCTACATTTTTATTTGTAGGAAAAAATTATGGCAGGGCAGAAGCAGCAGTAAAGTTTTATACAGCAACATTTGCTGCATCATCTATTAATGGCATTTTATTATACGGGCCAAACGAGGGAGAGCAGCAGGCAGGAAAAGTAAAGCACTCCCAATTTATTCTGGATGAAAAAGTTTTTATGGCCATGGATGGATACGGCAACCATGCATTTGATTTTAATGAAGCCATTTCTTTTGTGGTAGAATGTAAAGACCAAAAAGAAATAGATCATTATTGGGATGCACTTACTGCCGGTGGCGGGCAGGAAAGTATGTGCGGCTGGTTGAAAGATCAGTTTGGTGTTTCCTGGCAAATTATACCGGCTAAATTGGGGCAATTAATGAGCAGCCCCGAAAAAGCCCAAAGGGTAATGCCTGTTCTTATGCAAATGAAAAAACTGGATATCGCTGCTTTGGAAAACGCGGCAGAATAAAAAATCTGGCCACGGATTTACAAAAAAAAATCGTGTTAGAAGCTGTTTAAATTTAGATCAAAAAAAATTTCTTATCGCAATTTTTTCAAAAGAACACCGCAGATTTAATCTGCAATCTGCAGCAAAAAATAAAATGATAATTTGCTAAATTATTTTAAAACAGCTTCTTAGTTTTCATAGCAAAAAATTAAATTAATTTTTATGGCAATGAATAAAACAGTAATACCAAAAAATGTAGATGAATATATAGCGCAGTTTCCAAAAGAGGTACAGGTTGCATTAAACCAATTACGCCAAACCATTAAATCGGCTGCGCCAAGGGCAGAAGAAAGTATCAGCTATATGATGCCGGCTTACAGGTATAAAGGTGTGCTGGTTTATTTTGGAGGATACAAAAATCATATTGGGTTTTACGCAGCCCCCACCGGGCATGAAGCATTTAAAAAAGAATTATCCATTTTCAAAAGTGGGAAAGGCTCTGTACAATTTCCACTGGATAAACCGCTACCATTTAAATTGATAACACAAATAGTAAAATTCAGGGTAAAACAAAATGAAGAAAAAACTACTGAAAAAAAACCACTGCCTGCTGTAAAAAAAACCGCTGCCGCAAAACCTTCTGATGAAGAGCAGGTAAATAGCTGGATGAGTAAACTGGAGCCTGCGCTAAAAAAAGAAATGGAAACAATCAGAAAAATCATCCGCAGCAGTAATCCTGAACTTAGCGAAAGAATAAAATGGAATGCCCCCAGTTATTATTACCACCAGGATATTGTTACGTTTGGTCCACACAAAAAAAATAAACTGCTGCTGGTGTTCCATCATCCGGCAGTAGTAAAAATAAAAAGTAGTTTATTAGAAGGCGATTATAAAGACAGGAGGCTGGTTTATTTTAAAGATGCTGCCGATGCGCTAAAAAATAAAAAAGAACTTGCAGCAATAATTAATGAAATTATAAAAGTGATTGATAAAAAATAATCTTTAAAAAAAACAATATGGAAAAGATACAATTTTCAATAACTATTGATGCACCCAAAGAAAAAGTTTGGGAGGCTCTTTGGCAGGATGCCCACTACCGCAACTGGACTTCCGTATTTGGCGAAGGCTCATACGCTATAACCGATAACTGGAAAGAAGGAACTAAAGTTTTATTTCTTGCAGCAGATGGTGGAGGAATGGTAAGTATGGTAGAAGCAAACAGGCCAGGGGAATACATGTCGTTTAAACATATTGGCGAAATGAAAGATGGTGTGGAAGATACCAGCAGCGAAAAAATAAAAGAGTGGGCTGGCAGTATGGAAAACTATACCCTCACAGAAGAAGATGGTAAAACAACCTTAGACGTAGACATGGGTATAACAGAAGCGTATAAAGAATTTTTCATAAACACCTGGCCCATAGCACTGCAAAAACTGAAAGAGATAGCTGAAAAAAAATAATCTCAAAAATCAGATTCAAAATAAAAAGCTGCGTGTTTAAAAAAAAGAGAGCATTACCTGCAGCTCAAAAACATGGGCACTCCCAAAAAATAATTAATAACAACCTGCCAATAAAAAAGCAAAATATTGCATTAGCGCTTAAACTTATCTTTGCGCCAAATATTCCCCATGCCATCCACCGATCCGCTTCATGGTAAAACACTCGAAACAATTCTTACACAGCTGGTGCATCATTTTGGCTGGGAGCAATTAGGCAGCATCATAAAAATTAATTGTTTTACCAGTAACCCCAGTATAAATTCTTCCTTAAAATTTTTACGCAAAACAGCATGGGCACGCAAAAAAGTAGAAGAGCTCTACATTCAATCTATTACCTAAACAAATAAAAATGCAGCACCCCCATAAAGAAACCATCATTGCCCAAACAAAAAAATGGATTACCGATGTAGTGGTGGGATGCAATTTTTGTCCCTTTGCTGCAAAAGAAATAAAACGGGGCAGTATTTTTTATGATATTCCTGCAGATGCCAGCCTGCAGGCCGTTTTACAGGCAACAGCCCTGCTGCTGCAGCAAATGGATAATGAGCCGGATATTGAAACAGCCCTGCTCATATTGCCAAATGGTTTTGAATCTTTTGATGATTATCTTGAGCTGGTAGAACTGGCCGAAGCACTTGTAGAAAAAGAAGATTACGAAGGTATTTACCAGGTGGCCAGTTTTCATCCTTTATATTTATTTGCAGGAAGCAGCCAGGATGATCCTTCCAATTATACCAACCGTTCCCCATACCCCATGCTGCATTTTTTAAGAGAAGAAAGTGTAAGTAAAGCAGTAGACAGCTACCCCGGTATTGATGAAGTGCCGGAACGCAACATACATTTTACACAGCAAAAAGGTTTGAAGTATATGCAGCAGTTATTGGCCGCCTGTATGAGTAATGAAACTAATTAAATGTAGTTTGGTAAAAGTTTTAATTTGCCTTATAAGTAATCTTATTTAGTTAAGCCATTTAGTTTCAATTGCCACGCCCTTGAGGGCGATAAAAAAAAATATTAGTTTCATTGGCTTTAGCCAAAATATTATTTGGGCTAAAGCCCAGTTTCTTATTTCCATATATCTACACGCCCTGAAGGGCGTGGCAATTGAAAACTTTTCTGGAACCAGTTTGAAATACAGCACAAATTTTTTTAGACAGGTAACTACAGCGGAGCCTAAATAAATTTCATGGGTAAATAATTATTATTTTATGAGCCACTCATCCCGTTCATAAAAAAATATTTTCCTTTAATAAAATATTTTTTCATCTTTGCCCTCTGCAAATTTTTACGCATATGAAATTTTAATTTGGTTTTGTTCTGCACAAAACCCTCTCTTCTTTAAATATACCGCAGTACAACTGCGGCTCTTCTGTATTTATATTTTTAAATTATTAAAATGTTCACATGCCGTCTAATAACGTGTCTTCATATAAATTAACCAATATTTTTTCGCTCATCAAACAATCGCTCAATGGTGAGTTACAGGATTACACCACCGGCAGCATCAGGCGTGCAGTAATTCTGTTAGCCATACCCATGATGCTGGAGATGAGTATGGAAAGTGTATTTGCCCTGGTAGATATATATTTTGTTAGCCACCTGGGCAAACATGCCACTTCTACCGTGGGCCTTACCGAATCTGTAATTACTATTGTATATTCTTTAGCAATAGGTATAAGCATGGCAGCCACGGCCATGGTGGCCCGGCGGGTAGGAGAAAAAGATGCTGCCGCTGCTACCAAGGCAGGTATGCAGTCTATTTTGGTCTCATTATTTATTACCATACTCATCAGTATCCCCGGGTTTATTTATGCTGCCGATATTTTAAGATTAATGGGTGCGCAGGAAGAAGCTATAAAAATGGGCACAGGTTACACCCGCATTATGATGGGAGGAAGCCTGGTGATTATGTTATTGTTTCTTATCAATGGTATTTTTCGTGGAGCAGGCGATGCCATGATGGCTATGAAAAGTTTATGGCTGGCTAATATCTGCAATATTATTCTATGCCCGCTGCTAATACGGGGGCTTGGGCCCATACCCGCTTTTGGCCTGCAGGGTGCAGCCATGGCCACTACCATTGGCAGGGGCATTGGTGTGTGTTACCAGTTGTTTCATTTGTTTAATGGCAAACGCCTGGTGCGTTTTACGCTAAAATTATTAACCCCCGATTGGGCCATCATCCGCTCACTCATCAGCATTGCATGGCCGGGCACATTGCAATTTCTTATTGGCTCCGGCAGCTGGATTGTGCTGGCCAGCCTGGTAGTGCAAACGGGGCACAGCGATGCATCTGCAGGTTACCAGATTGCCATAAGAATTGTGTTGTTTTTTATTTTGCCGGCATGGGGTATGAGCAATGCTGCTGCTACACTGGTGGGCCAAAATCTTGGTGCAGGTTTTCCGCAAAGAGCAGAGCTCTCTGTTTTACGCACGGCTAAATACAACGCCATTTTTATGGGAGCCATGTCGCTCATATTTTTATTTTTTGCACCGCTTATTATTTCTTTTTTTACCCAGGAAATATCCGTTGCTGCTTATGCCATCAGTGCAGTAAGACTCATCAGCTCCGGGTTTTTATTTTATGGAATAGGAATGGTAATGGCCAATGCATTTAACGGTGCTGGTGATACCCGCACCCCAACGGTTATCAATCTTTTTGGGTTCTGGTTTTTTCAAATACCGTTGGCCTGGGTTTTATCAAAAACATTGGGTATGGGCCCACTGGGCGTATTTATTGCTGTGCCCGTGGCAGAAACAGCCATCAGCATTGCTGCATATTTCATGTTTAAAAAAGGAATGTGGAAGTTGAAGAAGATTTAGGAAATGGCAGGAAGCATTTGGCAGTCATCAGTTGGCAGTCGGCAGTTCGCAGTCATGAGTCATCGGTCATATGTCAATGGTTGTGTATGCCTAAAATAGGTTGACAAAAAACAGTCACTTATGAGGCAAGTTAAATCAAAATTAGAAATCCGTGAGCATCGGATTTTCTCT
>JAYVGA010000342.1:0-2445 GCA_043772635.1 Chitinophagaceae bacterium | reverse complement strand
GTAAATGCTTACAGAAGGCAACCGGTAACATTTGTTATTAATGAAACAAAATGAGGCCGGCAAATTAAAATAATTTGCCGGCCTCATTTTCTTCTTACTTATTTTGAACCATGGTTTCGTTTTTTACATCTTCTTTTTTTGCCAATAACTGTGCACTCTCCACCATCCCTATAAATTCTTTTCTATAACCTTCCACATCTGATCTTCTAGCATTGCTGGCCAATTGCAAAACAGATGCATAAGTGGACTGGCCTTTAAATTCAGAATCTCTCAGCAGCATTCCAAACTCCGCCACCGCAGCAGCAAACCTAAAGTTCTCAGATGTATTGGCCAATGCAATTTTATTATCCATTATAGGGTGTACAATCAATTTGCTTACATCACCATCTGCTGCCTTGTACCTGAATTTAATAGTCATTATTTCTTCATTAAAAATAGAGGGGCTTAATGCCGTGGCATTCTTTTGGTATTTAAGATTATCCACTACTTTAATAAATTCAGAAGCTACACCCACGGGAATAATTTCGTACAATGCTGTTACGGTGTGGCCGCTGCCCAGCTCGCCGGCATCTTTTTTATCATTATTAAAATCTTCTTTTTTCAGCATGCGGTTTTCGTAGCCAATCAAGCGGTAGCCCTGCACTTTAGCGGGGTTAAATTCTACCTGCAGTTTCACGTCTTTTGCTATTGTAAACAGTGTGCCGCCAAATTCATTTACCAATACTTTTTTGGCTTCCTGTATGCCATCAATGTAGGCATGGTTGCCATTGCCTTTATCTGCAAGCTTCTGCATTTTATTGTCTTTATAATTTCCCATACCATAACCCAGTACAGTTAAAAACACCCCTGATTTTCTTTCATTTTCAATGAGCCTTTCCATTTCATCATCGCTGCTCATGCCAATATTAAAATCTCCATCACTGCACAGAATAACACGGTTGTTTCCTTTTTTATTAAAATTTTCTTTAGCCGTTTTATAAGCCAGTTGTATGCCTGCACCACCTGCGGTAGAGCCACCGGCACTTAAATTTTCCAGCGCATCTTTAATGGCGGTTTTATTGCTGCCACTGGTGGGCGCAAGTACAAGGCCTGCAGCACCTGCATACACCACAATAGAAACTTTATCTTCTTCCCTTAACTGATCTGTAAGCATTTTTAAAGATGACTTTACCAGCGGCAGTTTATTAGCCGTTTGCATAGAGCCAGACACATCTATTAAAAAAACAAGATTGGATGGAGGCAAGTTTTCTATCGGAATTTTTTTGCCCTGCATGCCAATCAGCACTAATTTGTGTTGTGGGTTCCAGGGGCAATCGCTCATTTCTGTAGTAAAAGAAAAAGGATCATTGTTTTTTGGCTGCGGATAATTGTATTGAAAATAATTAATCATTTCTTCTATACGCACCGCCCCCGCAGGCGGCAATTGGCCTTCCCTGAGCAATCGCCTTACATTGCTGTAGGATGCTGCATCTACATCAATAGAGAAAGTAGAGAGTGGATTATCTGTTGCCTTTAAAAAAGTATTTTCGCTGATGTTATCATAGCCTTCTGTGTTTTGCCCATTATCTTCCCTGTCATTTAATACAGCACCAAATGTTCTGCCTGGCAAAGTTTGGGCCATACTGTACCCATCTGCCTTCCTGCTTAATTGGGCATTACCAAGGGCAGTAACCACTACTTCGCTCAATGCTGCACTACCTTTTTTTAAGGTTACATTTATTACCGTTCTGCCATTTATTTTTTCTTCTTTGTTGGTAAACCCAACTGCCGAAAAAATAAGCACTGCATTTTTATCGCCGGTACTGATAGTGTAATAACCATACATATCAGATGCTGCAGCAATTTTGCTTCCCTTTACCTGGATGGATGCATAAGCTACAGGCTGGCCGGTATTATCTGCAACGAGGCCGGTAACTAAATGTTCTGTTTTAATAGTAAAGCTGAGAACCGTTAATATAACCGGTAAAATCAGCAGCAACATTTTTTTCATAATCGTTATTTTTAAAGCAGATGCAGCCAATTAACAGATTACACAAAGCCTGCAAATTATTTTATCTTATTTTTGAAAATTGACTTTTATTAAAAACATACCTGCTTCTGATGCACCAGACGATGAACTGGTGGAAGCGTATAAATCATCCGGCAAGCTGGAGGTACTTACAGAACTTTACCAGCGATACATGGACCTGGTTTATGGTGTATGCCTTAAATATTTAAAAGATGAGGAGAATGCTAAGGATGCAGTATTAAATATATTTGAAGAGCTGGTGGGTAAATTAAAAAAATACCCAGTTACTCATTTTAAAGCCTGGTTGTACCAGTTGGCCAAAAATCATTGCCTCATGAGTATGAGGGCCAGTAAAAAGTTTTCAAAAGCACAAATAGATGTATCGCTTATGCAAAATGAAGACCCGGTGCATCTGAACGGTGTAATGGAAAAAGAAG